>JAKAZC010000312.1 GCA_021826655.1 Actinomycetes bacterium
GTTCACGGTCATCACCAATTCTCGGCGCGGCCCGTAGATGCCCCCAGCTTTAGCCGTGGGACAGGGCCGCGCCTCCCTCCCTTGCGGTATACTTGGACGGCGCACCTTGACAACTGAACGTAGCGGGTTGCGCCGAGGAATCCGTCGGCGCGTAAAACGTTCGCGGTACACCTGGGAGCGCAGCGCTGTCCAAAGGCACCGGCTTGCCGGCAAACGGTTTCGGACACAAGCGCCACCTCCCATCGCGGCTCCGAACCTTCGGAGCCGGGGCGCCGTCATGCGCCCATACGCCACGCCCGCGCAAGCGGGGTGATTGGCAAGCCCCCGGCTTTAGCCGTGGGGTCATGACTGTCCCTGCCCCTTCGTGCCGGGGTCTCCGACGATGGCGAAGAAGACGTCCTCGAGGGTCGGCTGCTTCTCGACGTACTGGACCTGGGCGGGCGGGAGGAGCTGCTTGAGCTCGGCGAGCGTGCCATTCACGATGATCCGGCCCTGATGCAGGATCGCGATCCGGTCCGCGAGTTGTTCGGCCTCGTCCAGATACTGCGTCGTGAGCAGCACCGTCGTGCCGTGCGCGGCCAGTTGCTTGACGGCGCGCCACACGTCGAGGCGCGCCTGGGGATCAAGCCCGGTCGTCGGCTCATCGAGGAAGATGACCTGGGGACTCCCGATGAGGCTCATCGCGATGTCGAGGCGGCGCCGCATACCGCCCGAATACGTCGACACCGGGCGTGCCGCCGCTTCGGCCAGCGAGAACCGCTGCAGAAGCTCATCCGCGATCGATCCCGGCTTCCGCAGGTGCCGCAGGCGAGCGACCAGCACCAGATTCTCCCGTCCACTCAGCACTTCGTCGACGGCCGCGAACTGTCCGGTGAGGCTGATGGACTCCCGCACGCCCGCCGCCTGGGCGGCGACATCGAAGCCATGGACGCGGGCGGACCCTTCGTCGGCCTTGAGGAGCGTGGAAAGGATTCGGATCACCGTGGTCTTGCCCGCCCCATTCGAGCCCAGCAGGGCGAAGACGCTGCCGCGTGCCACGTCGAAGGCGACGCCGCGCAGCACCTCCACCTTGCCGTACGCCTTTTTCAGGCCCCGCACCTCAATGTCCGGCCGGGTCGCCGGCGCCGGCACGTGCACGCGCGTCCCCTCCTTCGTGGTGGTCGACCCTCCGCGGCGCCCCTCGACGTCGACCTGCGCGAGGCAGGCGCGCAGGTATGGTCATGCGACCGCGGCCGCGCGGTAGATGCGGATGACGCCGGCGTAGGTGTGGACGTGCACCTCGACCGTTGGCTGCGCCGCGTCCGGCGGCTCCGCGGCGTCGAGCCCGTTGCTCACGTGGCCGTATTTGGTCGTGAGGTCGAGCCAGGCGGCCACGCCCTCCCGGATGCCGACCTCCACCTTCCCAAAGGCGGTGCGCGCCGTCACCTCGCCTGCCTCGACCTCCCCGATGGCGATGTCGCCCATGGCGGTCCGCGCGACGACGGAGTCGTGCGCGCGGTCCACCGTGATCCGGCCGTTGGCGGCCCCCACGTCGACCTTGCCCCCGGCCTCGCTGAGCAGGGTCGTGCCGTTGGCGTTGTGGATGGTCGCCGCGCCCTCGACGCTGCCCACCCGCACCGTCCCGCTGCCGGTCTTGATCTTGACCCACTCCAGGATGTGCCCTGCGGTCACGTCACCCGCCCCGGTCTCCAGCTGCGCTGGTCCGGCTTGCTCGACATGGATCTCGCCGGCGCCCGTCGTCACGCGGCAATCGCCGAGGGGGCCCACGGACTCGAAGCCGACCACGATGGCATCGCACTGCAGCCGCGATCCGCTCGGTAGCTCGATGCGCACATCCACCGACCTCTTCTTGTCCCACCAGCCGAACTGTCGCCAGCGCGACGCATCCCGGACGGACAGCGTGCCGTCGCCATACTCGATCCGCGTCTCCGCGGCAGCGGCGATGTCGCCCTTGCTCGAGCGGTCCGTTGGCAGCACCTCGACGGTGGTGTCGGCGCGCCGGCTCGCGGCGACATAGATGTTGCCGACGGCGACCTTCAGGGTCACGGAGATCGGTTCCGGCGTCTCGAACGTCGGCACGCAGGACCCCTCCTGTCCGTGGGTACGTCGCCCCGGCCGGCCCCTTCGGTTCGGTCCTACCGCACCCAGCCGCGGTAGTGATCGGCACCGCGCGGCAGGGGCTCCACGCGCCTGGGTGACGCATCGACGCCGGCCGCCGCCGCCCGCACCAGCCACGCGTTCACCGACAGCCCCTCGGTGTCGGCCGCGCGCTCGACCCGCGCCTTCAAGCGGTTGGGCAGCCGCAGGTTGATGCGCGTCATCGCCCCGTCCTCGCCGTCTCCACGCCGCGGGGCGGGCTCGGGCTGCGTGCCCCCGGACGCCTCCTCGACGGGCAGGACGCCCGCGCCATCGTGGCCGGCGGGCGGCGTGACGACGAACTCCAGATCCCTCCCCTTGAGGCGGACCTCGACCGAACCGGGGGCCAGCGCGCAGGTGATCTCTGCCGCCGCGCCGGCGACGACGTCCTGAAAGGCGAGCCAGACGGCCGCCTCCAGGGAGGCCGAGACCCGCTCGGCCAGCGCCCTCCCTGCCTCGCCATCCGCGGCCCCGGCGAACTGGCGCATCAGGTTCTCCGTAAACACCTCAAGCTTCATGCTGCCATGATGGTGCCATTCATGGTGCCATGTCAAGGGCCATATCGGCGCCGTCGGCGCGGCCATCTGGCTCTAAGGTGTGCCACATCTTGGCGCCGGTGCCCCGGCCATGGCGCCGGCCGACGGCCCGAGGCCCTTCCCCGGCGACGCCGCGCGCGGTTGGCGGACGCGTACCTCTCCCGGCTCCGCGTGGCGGACCGGCAGCAGACCACAGCCAGGGAGTGGCCCCTCGCGGTCGCGGGCAGCCCGGGTCCGGCGCATCCGACGCCGCCCTGTGCCCCCGCGTCCGTTCAGGGACCAGGGCCCGGGCACGAACGCGGGGGACGCGGGCCGGCACCGGCATGGCCCGGATCGGGACACTCCGCCGCTGGTCCGCAGAAAGCGGGCAGGCGGGTGCACGGGCGCGTCCTGGTGCCAATAAGCGTGGCGGGATGCGGCGAACGGCCCGCCGCGTCCCGCCACGGGTGAACGCCTGACCGGCGGCGAATCCCCTTGCGCGCCGAATCCGTGCCCTGCTATACTGCCCAGGCGCGGGCGGGCGTGGCGGAATGGCAGACGCGTCAGCCTTAGGAGCTGGTGGGCGCCAGCCCGTGAGAGTTCGAGTCTCTCCGCCCGCACCAGGATGCGCTTCGAGCGGGAGTAGCTCAGGGGTAGAGCATTTGCTTGCCATGCAAAGGGTCGCGGGTTCAAATCCCGTCTCCCGCTCCAAATGAACGCCCGAAGGTCCGCTGGGCCCTGAGCCTGCGGGCCTTTCCTTTTGCGGCGCCAGCTGCTGC
>JAKAZC010000313.1:0-1071 GCA_021826655.1 Actinomycetes bacterium
GGGCGCCTCGATGTCATGTGGGCCAATGCCGGCATCCCCGAGCCCGGGTTCGGCGCGCAGCAATTCGTCGATTCGAAGCTCGAGGACTGGAACAACATCTTGGCCACCAACGCCACGGGGATCTATCTGGCCTTCAAGCACGCGGCCCGGCAGATGATCGCCCAGGGATCCGGAGGGGCGCTCCTGGCCACCACCTCGGCGTCGGCCCTGTTCGCGTACCCCGGTTTCCCCATGTACGCGGCCAGCAAGGCCGCGGGGAACGGTCTGGTCAGGGCGGCAGCTCTCGACCTCGGCCCTCACGGGATCCGGGTGAACGCCCTGTGCCCGACCCACGGGATGTCCATAAACTTCGCCCTCCCTGCCGATGCGGAGGTGATGGCCAAGTCGTACGAGGAGATGAGCCCCTGGGACCCGGACCAGCGGGCCATGCCGCTCCGTCTGGACCGGCCTCCGAACCTCAGGGACAACGCCTACCTGGCGCTGTACCTGGCATCGGACGAGGCGGCCTACGTTTCTGGCCAGACCATCCAATCCTGTGACGGAGGGAACGCCGCCCGGACGTCCATCATCTTCCCCACCGACCTGGGTCAGTCCGAGGACATCACGTCCGGGTCGATCCCCGACGAGCTACGCGACCAGATCGCCCGCTAACGCTTCGTCCGCTCCGTGCGGGCCCGCCATGGGACCACGGGTCTCTTCGCGACCGCGAGCTTCGCCGGAGGTATCCCGTCCAATCGCGGAAAGGTCCAGTTGGACGGCGTGAGACGACGCATGACGAAGGCCTAGCCCACCGGGGGCTGCCGTGCTGGCGGAACTGCTTGACGGGCGGGACCATCCTCCGACACGATCTATCTTACGGTTGTACAGTACCTACCTGACAGTTGTTGGGTGGGTGATCGGGGGTGATCGTGAGCTTGGCCGAAGTCGAGAACGTGGTCTCGCTGACCAACGCGGCGGCCGAACTGGCCGTCGACGACCTGACGCTGGGGGAGAGCGTGCGTGGCGGGGGGCTCAACGAACCTCACGTGGCCCTGCTCGTGGAGATGGTCGGGCAGTGGGCGCCCATCTGGG
>JAKAZC010000313.1:1081-3406 GCA_021826655.1 Actinomycetes bacterium
TTGGTGTGGGGGGAGCAGAACCTGGTCGTCGACGGGTGGCACCGCCTGGCGGCGGCTCGCCGGCTGGGCCTCGACCGGGTGTTGGCGATGCGCTTCCGTGGCTCGAAGGACGACGCCTACCTGGAGTCGGTGCGGCGCAACGTCGTCCACGGACTGCCGCTCGCCCTCGAGGACCGCCGCCGCGCCGCGTGCCGCGTCCTGGCGCGGCACGCCGACTGGTCCGATCGCCGGATCGCCGCCCTGTGTGGTCTCTCGGGCAAGACGGTCGCCCGGTTACGGCGCGATGTGCCGAGCGCCGGCTGCCGGACCGGCGTGGTGGTCGGGATCGACCGTCGCCTCGGACGGGACGGGAAGGTCCGCCCTGTCCGCCCGGGGGACGTGCGTGATCGCGTCAGCCGGGCGCTCGATGAGAACCCCGGGAGCTCGCTTCGGCAAATCGCCGCGGTCGCCGGCGCCTCGCCGGAGACCGTACGCAGCGTCCGGGCTCTCCGGGAGGCGCAGGTCGCCGTTGCAACGCTCCCGGTCGTCGACTGCCCGTCCTCCGCCGATGCATGGGAGAAGGACTCGGCACTGATGTCGTGCGGGGACGCCGGCCGGTTCGCCCGGTGGTTCGATGGGACCACCGTCGACGACGGGTGGCATGAGCACGTCTGGACGATCCCCGTGGGGCGCGTGTACGAGGTCGTGGACGAGGCGCGCCGCCGCGCCGCCTGCTGGAGCAACTTCGCTTCGCTGCTCGAGAGCCGTCTGCGGTCCTGAGTGGCGGGCACCCGCCGGCGATCCGGTCTCTGCGGCTTCGGGCGCCCCGGCGGTGCGGCGGTCCGGCGGTGCGGTGCCCGGCGGCCCGCGAATCTCGGGCTGCGAGGGTCGGGCGATGGCGTCGGTCGTGGGCCGTTGCGAGTCGTCTCCGGGTGACGGTAGGAAGGCCCTGTGCCGTTGCGTGACGTTGCCATCGTCGGTGTGTACGCGACTCGTCAGGCGCGGTCGATAGAGGACCGGTCAGCGTTCGACCTCACGCTCGAGGCGGTGCGCGGGGCGCTCGACGACGCCGGCCTGTCGCCGGGCGACGTGGACGGATCGTGCCTCGCCTACCCGGGGCCCGGTGGCGTGGCCGGCGACGCCGGCTCATGGGGTCGGATCTTCGGCCACGGTCTGAGCTACGTGGCCGACGGGCTTCTCGACACCGCCGGGGCCCGCGGCGTGCTGAAGGCCGCGGCCGCCGTCGCCTCGGGGATCTGCGACGTCGCGGTGGTTGGAGGGGCCTCGGCCTCCGGGAGGGCCGTGCCGGGTGGTGGACTCGGCGACCGCGAAGGTGGGATGGCGGACTCCACGACGGGGGGCGCCGCCATCGGCGGGGGCGAAGTCTGGGGCGGCTACGTGGCTGCGAACTTCGCCCTCGTGGCCCAGCGCCACATGTACGAGTTCGGTACCACCAAGGAGCAGATGGCCCTGGTGGCCGCCACGATCCGCAACGCCGGATCGGCCAACCCCGAAGCCGTCATGTTCGGGCGCGGTCCCTACACGGTTCGGGACGTCCTGGCCTCGCGGCCGGTGGCCACCCCGTTCAATCTCCTCGACGTCTGCCTCGTGGCCGAGGGGGGCGCTTGTCTCGTCCTCACCTCGGCCGAGCGGGCGCGGGATCTTCGGCAGCCGACCGTGCTCGTTCTCGGCGCGGCGATGGAGGCTCGCCGGGCCGCCTGGACGGGGAACGCCGACTACCGGGAATGCCGGCGACTGGGCGCGGCGAGCTCGCGCCGCATGTTCGCGATGGCCGGTGTCGAACCGGGGGACGTCGACGTCTTCTGCTTCTACGACCCCACGTCCTTCGAGGTGATCAACTGCTTCGAGGTCCTCGGCTACTGCGGAGAGGGTGAGGGGGGACCCTTCGTGGAGGAGAACGGCATTGGCGTCGGCGATCGTTACCCGGTCAACCCCGACGGCGGGTGCCTGTCCTACGCGTGGAACGGCACCCAGCAGATGACCCTGAAGCTGATCGAGGGTGTCAAGCAGCTCCGGGGGCAGGCCGGTGGCCGCCAGGTGGCCGACTGCCGGCTGGCCGTGGCCACCAACGCCGGGTCGGCGTCGATGCACATCGAGATGGCGTTGCTGGGCCGGGTGTGAGGTGACCAGGCCCGCGCCGGCGATCGACGCCATGACCGCCCCCTTCTGGGAGGCCGCCCAGAAGGGCGTCCTCACCGTGCCCGAGTGCGGCACCTGCCGGCGGCGCCACTGGGACCCGGAGCCGGTCTGTCCCTACTGCTCGGGTGCCTGGCACTGGTCGACGAGCCCGGGCACGGGCGTGCTGTACAGCTTCAGCGTGGTGAG
>JAKAZC010000314.1 GCA_021826655.1 Actinomycetes bacterium
GCTCGATCGCGTCGAAATAGGCTTTCTGCTCGGCCTCCCGCTGACCGTAGGGATGGGGCTTCCCCCACGGCTTGGGCGCCTGCAGCTCGTACAGAAGGTCGAGTTTCAATCCTCGCTCCTCGCTCCTCGCTCCTCGCTCCCGTCCCGGTGGTCCACCCCCCGCCCCGGCTTGCCGGGGAGGGTCAACCGTCGTTCTGATATCAGAACTCGATGTTGCCAAATACGGCCGCCCGACAACCTACCGGGGCCGCGCCGGCGGTGCAACGGTGGACCTCGGGTCGGCATCTCGCCCGCCGGGAGCATCCCGAGGTGGCACGTCGACCCTCGACCTCCATCGGCGACCCTTGACTGCGCAGAGCACGGCCACCTGCGGGACGGACATTCCGGGAACCTCGCTGGCGTCGGACTCCCGGCAGCGCGGGCGTCGATCCCCTACCCGCTCCCCCGATCCCGCTCGAGCTCCCGGATCGCAGAGGTGACCTCGTCTCCCGCCGCTCGGACCTTCCTCCCCATGACCCTGAGCGTCTCGAAGTCCCAATCCTCGCCGATCCCGGGCACGGTGAGCGCGTAGCGCGCCGTCCCCCGGTCGAAGATCGGCGCCTGCAACGAGTCGATCCGGAACGAGGCGGCGCTGTCGTCGGTGCCGACCAGGTAGTCGACGGGTGCGAGCATCGAGACCCGGTTGGCCCGGATCCGGTGGAGGTCCTCCGGCGTCGCCGTCTGGATCTCCCTCATGAGCTGCGCCAGCTGGGATTCGACGGTCGTCTCGAGCGTGGCGACGAAACCTCGTTCCCGGATCAACGCCAGGTCGGCGGCGAGCTCCTCGAAGCGCTCCACGTTGACCACGCTCCCGCGCTCGTACCATTCCTTCTGTGACCGCTGGTCCTGCCAGGCGACGAACGCGGTTCCGAACGGCGGGGCGCACGGCGTTCGCGAGCCCGGGCGGCTCCACGGGGAGCCCAGCTCCGAGGGACCGGTGGTGGCGAGGATGACGATCTCGTCGCCGACGACGGTGCTGAAGACGCACTCGCGGCGGAACTCCGAGGCCAGTCGCTCCATCACCGGCCGGGCCAAGCTGACCTCCGGCAGCGCCCGAGCGGCGGCTTCCCCGAGGACGACGATCGTCGGGCCGATGCCGTAGCGGAGGTCGGCCGGGGAGCGGAAGAGCCATCCGGCGCGGTGCAGCGTCCGGATCAACGTGTACGCAGTCGACTTGTTCAACCCGACCCGGCGGGCGACCTCCGACACGGAGAACGTCTCCGTGGGCCGGGTCGCCAGGAACTCCACGATGGCGATCGCCCTCGCCGCGCTGTTCGAGATCGGCCCGTCCCCGGCCACGTTCATCTCCCCCCGCCGGCGAGCAGGGGGAGGTCCGCCGGCCCGCTCTCCTTGCCCGCCGTCTCTCCCACTCGTATGATTATAGAGCTCGTGCGTTCTGACTACAGAACGCACATCTCGTCAGGTCATCGCCGAACGGGGAGCACCGCGCTGGCGGGGGGCCGCGTGCCCGTCGCGTGGCGATGCCGGGACGGGGACCGCGGGCGGCACGAAAGGAGCACCATGATCGATCTGGGCCTGAGCGGCAAGCGGGCGGTGGTCTCGGGGGCGGGCTACATCCCCACGCGGGCCGGCCACGGTCGGGCGAGTGCCCTGAACCTGGCCGACGCCGGTGCCACCGTGGCCTGCATCGACATCGACGAGGGCCGTGCCCGCGGGATCGTGAGCGAGATCGAAGCGGCCGGCGGGAAGGCCTTCCCGGTCGTCGCCGACATGACGGACGCGCGCCAGGTCCAGCGGGCACTCGACGAGGCGGTCGGCACGATGGGCGGCATCGACGTCTGCGTCGACATCATCGGGAAGGCCCTGTGGGACCACGCCGAGACGTTCTCCGAGGACGACTGGAACTTCTCCATCCTCAACAACGTGACCCAGGTCTTCTTCCTCTTTCAGACCGCCGGCCGTCACATGATCGAACAGGGAACGGGTGGGGCCATGGTGGCGCTGGCATCGGTCGACGGCATCGTCGCCGCCGAGTACCACGCTCCCTACGGGGCTGCCAAGGCCGGCGTCATCTCGCTGGTGAAGACCTTCGCCCACGAGCTGGGCCGCTACGGAATACGGGTGAACGCCGTGGCGCCGGGCAACGTCGGCGCGGGCAACGAGGACCAGCCCGAGGGCGAGTACGCCGTGAACGGCATCAACCCCCTTGCCGCCCCCCGGGGACGCGACATCGGGAACGCCGTGCTCATCTTGTGCTCGGACCTGGCGGCCCGGATCACGGGGCAGACCCTGGTCGTGGACGGAGGTGCGACGATCAGGGCGCTCTGGGGCATGTCGCCCGACCTCATCGAGCAGTACCGCGAGGGGTACTGAGCGTGGGCGGGCAGCGTGGACCCGCGAAGCCGCTTCCGGTTCCCGACCCGCAGTCCGAGGGGTTCTGGTCCTCGGCGGCCCGACACGTCCTCGCGCTGCAACGATGCGACAGCTGTGGCCGCATCGCACACCCTCCCGTGACGATCTGCCCCTCCTGCCTCTCCGGCGAGGCCCGGTTCGGGTTCGTGCCGGTTGGCGGGCGGGGTCGCCTGATGGCTTGGACGGTCATGCGGGACGCGTTCCTGCCGGCGTTTCGCGACGACATCCCCTGGGTGGTCGGGGAAGCCGAGCTCGACGGCGCCCAAGGTGCCCGCCTGGTCGCCCGGGTCGACGTCGCCGCCGAGACGGCCCTGGCCCGAGGGGTCCCGATCGAGACCGTGTTCGAGGACGTCGCCCCCGGTGTCGCCCTGCCGGTCTTTCGGATCCCGGGATCATGACCGCGGGACGAGGAGGGCTGCGGTCCCCGGTGGCCGTCGTGGGCTACGGGCTGAGTCCGGTCGAGCGCCGCTCGTCGAGGTCCCTGGGCGTGCTGGCCGTCGAGACGGCGCTCGCGGCCATCGAAGACGCCGGGCTGCAAAAGGATGACATCGACGGCTTCACGACCGGTGCCGTGCTCCCCTCGGCAGGCGGGCACGCCGCCGTGGACGGCATCAGCATCGTGAGCGCCACGTGGATGAGCGAGCACCTGGGGATCCGACCCCGGTGGTCCTCGGGCTTTCAGGGTTACGGCCAATTGCCCGGATCGGTGATCCTCGCGGCCAGCGCGATCGCCTCCGGTGCCGCCGACTACGTCTTGTTGCACCGGGCGCTGGCCAACCCCGCGGGCCGCTATCACGAGAATCCCATGGTCGATGCCCCGGGCATCGCGCAGTGGACGGCGCCCCACGGGTTGTGGGGTCCCCCGGCCCAGATCGCCCTGCCGTACAACGAGTACATGCAGCGCTACGGTGCGACCCGCGAGGAGATGGCGACCGTCGTCGTGGAGCTCCGGAACAACGGGTCCCGCATCCCCTGGTCGCACTGG
>JAKAZC010000315.1:0-497 GCA_021826655.1 Actinomycetes bacterium
GACGCGTCGCTCCTGAAGCGGGTGCCGGTGGTGCACGGGTCGATCTTCCGGTTCGAGGGCCAGGTGACGGTGTTCGACCCCTACAACGGGCCCTGCTACCGGTGCATGATCCCCGAGCCGCCACCCGCGGAGCTGGCACCGTCGTGCTCGGAGGCGGGCGTCCTGGGCGTCCTGCCCGGCATCGTGGGGTCGATACAGGCGCTCGAGGCCATGAAGATGCTCCTCGACCTCGGCGATCCCCTGGTCGGCCGCCTGCTGGCCTACGACTCGCTCGACCAGTCGTTCCGGACGTTCAAGGTGCGGCGCGACCCGGAATGCCCCGCGTGCGGCCCGAACGCCGGCGAGATCGTGATCGCCGAGTACGACGAGCTGTGCATGCCGCACCCCCGCTGAGGCGGTCGGCGGGGTCGGCCGGGCGCGGGCGGCCCTCTGCCCTCGGCCCCGGCCGGCACCCCGGGCTGGGCGTCGGGGCGCAGGCCCTCTAACCTGGGGTCGTG
>JAKAZC010000315.1:507-3391 GCA_021826655.1 Actinomycetes bacterium
CCCGGCCCCCAAGGAGCACCGGACCGACTCCGGTATAGAGATCCGCACCGTCTACCGCCCGGAGGACCTGTCGGGCTGGGACCCGGCCGAGCGCCTCGGCGAGCCCGGGAAGTACCCCTACACCCGGGGGGTCCACGCCGAGATGTACCGGCAGCGGCTCTGGACGATGCGCCAGTACGCCGGCTTCGGCACCGCGGAGGCGACCAACGAGCGCTTCAAATTCCTGCTGGACGCGGGCCAGACCGGCCTGTCGTGCGCCTTCGACCTGCCGACCCAGATGGGGTTCGACTCGGACCACCCGCGGGCCGAGGGGGAGGTCGGCAAGGTGGGGGTGGCCATCGACTCCCTGGCCGACATGCGCCTGCTGCTCGCCGGCCTGCCGCTCGACACGGTCACCACGTCGATGACGATCAACTCGACGGCGTCGATCCTCCTCCTCCTCTACCAGCTCGTGGCCGAGGAGCAGGGGGTGCCCGGCGCCAAGATCCGGGGAACCATCCAGAACGACATCCTGAAGGAGTACGTGGCGCGCGGGACCTACATCTACCCGCCCCGCCCGTCGATGCGGTTGATCGTCGACAGCTTCTCGTACTGTGCCGAGCACCTGCCCAACTGGAACACCATCTCGATCTCGGGGTACCACATCCGCGAGGCCGGCTCCACCGCCGTGCAGGAGATCGCGTTCACGCTGGCGGACGGGATCGCCTACGTGGAGGCGGCGCTGGCGGCGGGACTGGCGGTGGACGACTTCGCGCCGCGCCTGTCGTTCTTCTGGAACTCCCACAACAACCTCTTCGAGGAGGTGGCCAAGTTCCGCGCCGCCCGGCGGATGTGGGCCCGGATCATGACGGTGCGCTTCGGCGCCAAGGAGGACCGCTCGAAGGCGCTGCGGTTCCACACCCAGACCGGCGGGTCGACGCTCACCGCCCAGCAGCCGGAGAACAACATCGTCCGGGTGACGGTGCAGGCGCTGGCCGCCGCGCTCGGGGGCACGCAGAGCCTCCACACGAACGGGTTCGACGAGGCGCTCGGGCTGCCCACCACCCGGGCCGCGAAGATCGCGCTCAGGACCCAGCAGGTGGTCGGCTACGAGTCCGGCGTCGCCGACACGGTCGACCCCCTGGCCGGGTCCTACTTCGTCGAGTCGCTGACCGACGAGGTGGAGCGCGGCGCCCAGGCCTACCTCGACCGGATCGACGAGCTCGGGGGCGCCGTGGCGGCGATCGAAGCCCGGTTCATGCAGGACGAGATAGAGGCGGCGGCCTACTCCTACGCCAAGGCCATCGACGACGGGGAGAAGATCGTCGTCGGGGTGAACCGGTTCGTCGACGAAGAGACGGAGCATGCGGACGTCTTCCCCATCGACGTCGAGCTGCAGCGCAACCAGATCGAGCGGACGCGAAGCGTGCGGGCGGCCCGCGACCAGGGGGCGGTGGCCGCTGCCCTTCAGGACGTGCGTGCGGCAGCCGGGGGGACGCAGAACCTCCTCGTCCCGATGAAGGAGGCGCTCCGGCGGATGGCCACCCTCGGCGAGGTCTCCGACGTCCTCCGGGACGAGTTCGGCGTGTACCAGCCGCGGGGCTGAGCCCGCCGGCCGCTCACACCGCCACGCCCGGTCCGCATCCCGGGACGGGGCCGTTCAGGCCGACCGGGCGAGGAGGCGGTCCCGCAGGACGGGATCGGTTGCGGCGTCGACGGCCGTCCACGCCATCGACAGGGCACCGTCGTACAGCGCGGCGTCGGCTGAACCGGTGACGCATGCTGCCGCGAACTCCCGCTGGTGGTTCACGGCGCCGCTCGACTCGATCCCGATCAGCGGATGGATGCTGGGCACGACGAGCGAGACGTTGCCCATGTCGGTCGACAGCGTCGGGAGCGGGGCACCCTCGTCGTCGCGGGCGAACCGTCGCCCGAGGGACTCGGCGTTGGACCGGTAGGCGGCCAGCAGGCCTTCGTCCACCTGCATGTGGGAGTAGGTCGGCGCGAGCTGCCGGTAGTCGACCGTGGCCCCGCTGGCCAACGATCCGGCCTCGAAGCAGCGCTTGACCCTGGGCTCGAGCACCTCGAGCGCCTCGATCGTCTCGGCCCGGCACATGAACCGGCCGGAGGTGGCGGCGGGGACGATGTTGGCGGCCGGACCGCCGTCGGTCACGATGCCGTGGACCTGGTCGCCCGGACGCAGCTGCTGGCGCAGGAGGCCGATCGAGACCTGCGCGACGGTCATCGCGTCCGCGGCGTTGACCCCCTCCCACGGTGCGGCGGACGCGTGCGCCTCCTTGCCGTGGAAGTGGACGTCGAAATGCGAGACGGCGAGGCAGGCGGCCGTCAGGCGGTCGTCGGGCCAGGGGTGGACCATCATGGCCGCGTGCACCCCGTCGAACGCGCCGCGCTCGAGCAGGAGGACCTTGCCGCCGCCGCCCTCCTCGGCCGGCGTGCCCACCACGAGGACCGTGAGCCCGAGGTCGTCGGCCATGCCGGCCAGGGCCAGGCCCGCACCGACCGCGCTCGCCGCGATGATGTTGTGCCCGCAGGCATGGCCGACCCCGGGCAGCGCGTCGTACTCGGCGCAGATCGCCACGACCAGCGGGCCCGATCCGGCCCTGGCCTCGAACGCGGTGTGCAGGTCGCAGATGCCCTCGGTGACGGTGAACCCGCCGCGGGCCAGGGCCTCGGCGGTCCATCGGGCCCCCGCCGTCTCCTCGAAGCACGTCTCGGGATGGGCGTGGATCGTGTGGCTGAGGGTGACGAGCTCGTCGAACCTCCCGTCGAGCAGCGTGCGGGCGGCCTGCTTGGGAGTCACGACGAGCCTATTCGATCACCGCGACGACGTCGCCGCCACCGACGGAGTCACCGGCCGCGACCCGGACCTCTTTCACCACCCCGG
>JAKAZC010000016.1 GCA_021826655.1 Actinomycetes bacterium
CCGGGCGCTCGCCGAGCGATTCGGGAGGTCCACCGCGTGATCTCCCTCATGACCTCGGGCGGCGTGGCCCTGTGGATCGCCGTCCTGAGCACGCCGTTCCTGATCCGGTGGCTGCTCAAGAACAACATCGGGCAGCAGATACGCGAGGACGGGCCGCAGGTCCACATCGCCAAAGCGGGCACGCCGACCATGGGCGGGATTTGCATCGTGGCGGCCGTCGTCATCGGGTTCCTGTCCGCCCACATCATCCCCGGGGTGACCTGGTCCCGGTCGGGGGCGCTCGTGATGCTGGCGATCCTGGGGGCTGCGGCCATCGGATTCGCCGACGACTGGATCAAGGTGCGCCACCGCCGGAGCCTCGGACTCAACAAGCGGGCGAAATTCGGTTCCCAGCTCGCCCTCGGGCTCGCGTTCTCGATCCTCGCCGTCTACTGGGCCCATGCCTCGACGACGCTGTCGTTCACTCGCTACAACTCGATCGGCCTCCACATGGGCACGGCGGTATGGATCATCTGGGCCACGGTCGTCCTCGCCGCCGCGGCCAACGCGGTGAACCTGACGGACGGGCTCGACGGGTTGGCCGCTGGCTCCGCCACCTTCTGCTTCGCCACCCTCGCCATCATCGGCTACTGGCAGTACCGCCATTTCAACATCTACCACGTGGGTGACGCCCTCGACCTCGCCCTGGCCGCGGTGGCCCTGGCCGGGGCCTGCGTCGGCTTCCTGTGGTGGAACGCAGCGCCGGCGAAGATCTTCATGGGCGACACCGGCTCCCTGTCGCTCGGCTCCGGCCTCGCCGCACTCTGCCTGCTGATGAACCTCGACCTGCTGCTGGTAATCCTGGGCGGCCTCTTCGTCATCGTCACGCTCTCGGTGGTGATCCAGGTGATCAGCTTCCGGGTGTTCCACCGACGGGTCTTCCTCATGGCTCCGCTGCATCACCACTTCGAGCTCATGGGGTGGCCCGAGACGACAGTCATCGTCCGGTTCTGGATCCTGGCCGGGCTGTTCGCCGCACTGGGCCTCGGCATCTTCTACGGCGACTTCCTGTCGGTGGGCACGGTCCGTTGAGCGCCCGTCCCGTCCCGACCGGCCCCGGGTTCCACCACCTGGGCGCGCGCATCGGCGAGGCTGGGGGCATGCGGACCGGCCCTGCGCTCCCGACCACCGCCGGACCGGAGGAGTCGCGTCGTCCGTCGGGGGCGTCCCATGGCTGACGGCACCAACGCGGCCGCGTCGGGCCGGGCGGGGGGTCCGGCCCTGGTGCGCTGGCTCACCGGCGTGTCCACTGCGGCCGCGCTGGGCGTGTTGGTGACCACCCTGTGCGTGATCGGCCTGGTGATGGTCGGGTCGGCCTCACCAGTGGTGTCTATGATCACCTACCACTCGCCCTGGACGATCTTCTTCCGGCAGGTGCTCTGGATGGTGGTGGGCGTCGGGGCGCTGCTCATCTTCGCCCGCATCGACTACCGGGCGTGGCGCCGCTGGTCGGTGCCGCTGGTGGCCGGCACCCTGTGCCTGCTGGTGGCCGTCCTCGTGCCCGGGCTCGGCGTCACCGCCGGCGGCTCGTCGCGGTGGATCGGCGTCGGACTGCTCCGCCTCCAACCGTCCGAGCTCATGAAGCTCGCCATGGTGGTGTTCGCGGCCGACATCGTGGTGAGACGGTCGGACCGTTCGGCCCCGTCGAAGCAGGTGATCGCCCCGGTCATGGGCGTGCTGGTCGTGTCCGCGGCCCTCATCATCAAGCAGCCCGACATGGGTACGGCGATGGTGCTGAGCTGCATCGCCTTCGGCATCCTGTTCATGTGCGGGGTGTCGCTCGCTCCGCTGACCAAAGTGCTCGTCGCCTTCGGCCTTGTCGCGCTGGTCTTCGCCCTGAGTGACTCCTACCGCCGCGACCGTATCCTGTCGTTCATCAACCCCGGTGCCCACCAGTCGGGCTCCGGCTACCAGGTCTGGCAGTCCCTGATCGGGCTGGGTTCGGGCCACCTGTTCGGACTCGGACTGGGTGGTGGACGCGAGAAGTGGGGGACCCTCCCGAACGCGCACACCGACTTCATCTTCTCGGTGGTGGGGGAGGAGCTCGGTCTGGTCGGGGCCGTGGTGATCCTCGCCCTGTTCTTCGCTCTGGCCTGGTACGGGATGCGGGTGGCCGGGCGAGCCCCGGACCGCTTCGGTTCCCTCATGGCCGTCGGCGTGACCGTCTGGATCACGAGCCAGGCGGTCATCAACGTCGGCGCGGTCATCGGAGTGCTCCCGGTGACCGGGATCCCTCTCCCGTTCATCTCGTTCGGCGGCTCCTCGCTCGTGATTACCCTGGCCGCCGTGGGGATCCTTCTCAACATCGCCATGCAGGAGCGGTCCGGACCCCGGGTCCGGTCCCCCCGCCGCCGCCTCGTCCGGGCGTGAGGTCCCCGGTCCGCGAGACCGAACGGGACGACGTCGTCCGCAGCTATGCGCTCGTCGCCGGCGGGGGCACCGCCGGACATCTGCAACCCGCCCTGGCCATCGCCGAAGCCCTGGTGGCCCGTGGCCACGACCGGGCGACCATCGGGTTCCTCGGCTCGGCGCGGGGACAGGACGCCGTCACGTTGGCGGGGCGCGGCTTCGGTGTGACGCTGCTCCCCGGGCGGGGCATCGTGCGCAGCTTCGGACCGCGGGACGTGGTGCGCAACGTGCGCTCCGTGGCGGAGCTGGTGACGGCGGCCGTGCGCGCCATCGGCGAGGTGGGCCGGGCCCGACCCCGGGTGGTGGTGGCCGTCGGCGGCTACGCCAGTCTGGCCGGCGCCGTCGGCGCCCTGGCACACCGGGTGCCCCTGGTGCTCGTGAACGTGGACGCCGTGCCGGGTGCCGCCAACCGCCTGCTCGGACGGTTCGCCCGTGCGTGTGCGGTCGGCTGGGAGGGTACGCCGCTGCCACGGGCCGTGGTCACCGGGACCCCCGTGCGTCCGGGCATCGCGGCGGTGGACCGGACGCCCGCCGGCCGGGCCGAGGCCCGACGCCGGTTGCGGCTTCCCGAGGATCGCGCCGCCGTCGTGGCCTTCGGCGGCTCACTCGGCGCCCGCCGGATCAACGGGGCCGTGGACGGGATGGCCGAGCGGTGGGCCTCCCGTGACGACCTGGCGGTGTATCACATCGTCGGTCGCCGGGACTGGGAGACCTACCGCACCGGAGCCGACGACGTCCACGGGACCGCACCGGAGTCGGGGCCAGCGGCCGCCCCGACCGCCGCGTCGGCCGGTGGGGGCGGCCTGGCCCTCGTCCGGGTTGCCTACGAGGAGCACATGGCCGCCGTCTACGCGGCGGCCGACCTCGTCGTCTGCCGGGCCGGGGCCATGACCGTCGCCGAGCTGGCCGCCGCCGGTGTGCCGGCCGTGCTGGTGCCCCTGCCGGGCGCCCCGGGCGACCATCAGACGGCCAACGCACGGGTGCTCGAGCGAGTCGGGGCCGCGGTCCTGGTGGCCGACCACGACTGCACGCCGTTGGGGTTGGCTGCGATCGTGGAAGGACTGCTGGCCGACCCAGGGCGCCTGGAGGCGATGGGGGCCGCTGCCCGGTCGGCGGGTCGGCCCGACGCGGCCGATGCGGGTGCACGGCTCGTCGAGGAGAGCGCCCTCCCTCCCGAGGGACACCGTCCATCCGGCCCCGACGGGCGGGAGACGTCATGAGCGACCGGGTGCGGGGCGGACCGGGTGCATCGGGGATCGGTGACCCGACGGTGTTGGGCCACGTCCACGTGGTGGGGATCGGTGGGGCGGGCATGAGCGCCGTCGCCACCGTGCTCCGGGCCATGGGTCACCACGTGACCGGCAGCGACCTGCGCCCGTCGGGGGTGACGGACCGGTTGCTCGCACTCGGGATCGACGTCGCCATCGGCCACGACGCGGCGAACGTCGGCGATGCCGACGTCGTGACCCGGTCGACGGCCGTCCGTTCCGACAACCCCGAGGTGGTCGAGGCCCTACGGCGCGGGATCACCGTGCTGTCGCGGGCGGAGACGCTGGCCGCCGTGGCCTCCCGCAAGCGCTGCATCGCCGTGGCCGGGACCCACGGCAAGACGACGACGGCATCGATGCTCGCGCTGATCCTGGTGGAGGCCGGTCTTCGGCCGTCGTTCCTCATCGGGGGCGACGTCAACGAGATCGGCACCAACGCGGTCTGGGATGTGGGCGAGTGGATCGTCGTCGAGGCCGACGAGAGCGACGGGACCTTCCTCCATCTGGTACCCGACATCGCCGTGGTCACCAACGTGGAGGCTGACCACCTCGACCACTACGGGACCTTCGAAGCGGTGCGCGGGGCGTTCGCCGAGTTCCTGACGTCCGCCGGGCACCGGGTGGTGGGGGCGGACGACACCGAGGCCCTGGCCGTCGGTCGACGCACCGGGGCCGACCTCGTGGGACTCGCCGACGAGGCCACGTTCACCATGGCCGCGGTGGCCACGGCCCGCAGCTCGGTCGCCTTCGACCTCCACGGCCCGGACGGCGAGTTGATCGTCCGGGTGCGGGTGGCCGTCCCCGGGCTCCACAACGCGCGCAACGCCGCCGTGGCCACGGTGGCCGCACTGGCGGCCGGTGCGCCCGCTGACGCCGCGGCCCGGGCGCTCGCCCGGTTCGGGGGCGTGGCCCGGCGGTTCGAGTTCCGCGGGGAGCTCGGCGGGGTGACCTACGTCGACGACTACGCCCATCTCCCGACCGAGGTCCGGGCCGCCCTGTCGGCCGCGCGGAACGGCGAGTGGACGCGGGTGGTGGCCGTGTTCCAGCCCCACCGGTACTCACGGACCGCCGAGGTGGGGGAGGCGTTCGGCGGGGCCTTCGGCGACGCCGACGTGGTGGTGGTGACCGACGTCTACGGTGCGGGCGAGGCCCCGGTGCCCGGGGTGTCCGGCCGTCTGGTCGTCGACGCCGTCCGGTCCGCCCGGCCCGACATGGAACTGCACTACGTGGCCGGGCGGGCCGACCTGGTGGCGGCCGTGGGGTCGCTGGTCCGCCCGGGGGACCTGTGTCTGACCCTCGGTGCCGGGGACCTGACCTCCCTCCCAGACGAACTGATGGCCGCCGCGGCCACCGCCACCGCGGCCACCGCCGACGGCGGGGGCGGATCTCCGGCATGAGCGCGCCGGGTGATCTCGACACGCTGGCGACCCGCCTCGGGTCGCACGTCCGGCACGACGCTCCGCTGGGGGCCCGTACGACCTACCGGGTGGGCGGCAGAGCGGCCCTGGCGTTCGATGCCGACGGGGAGGGTGCGCTGCTGGAGGTGGCCGCAGCGCTCGAGGGACTCGACGTGGACCTGCTCGTGCTCGGCAACGGGTCCAATCTGCTCGTGGCCGACGCCGGGTTCGACGGACTGGTGGTCCACCTCGGGCCGGGGTTCGGGATGCTCGAGATCGTCGGCACGGAGGTCCGGGCAGGGGGATCGCTCGCACTGGCGACCCTCGCCCGGCGGACGGCCGCCGCCGGGCTGAGCGGGCTCGAGTGGGGTGTGGGCGTCCCCGGATCGGTGGGAGGAGCCGTGCGGATGAACGCCGGAGGTCACGGTTCGGACACGGTCGCCACCCTCGTCCGCCACCGAATCGTCGACCTGGCCACGGGAACCGTCGCCGACCACCCGGCGGCGACCCTGGCCGCTACGTACCGGCACACGTCGATCGGTGCCTCCCAGGTGGTGGTCGGGGCCACCCACCGGCTGCACCCCGGCGACCCGCAGGCGGGGCGCGCCGCGATCGACGAGATCGTCCGGTGGCGCCGGGCCAATCAGCCCGGCGGTGCGAACGCCGGCTCGGTGTTCACCAATCCGCCGGGGGACTCGGCGGGGCGCCTGATCGACGCCTGCGGATGCAAGGGGTTGCGCATCGGGACGGCCCAGGTCTCGCCGAAGCACGCCAATTTCATCCAGGCCGACAAGGGCGGGTCGGCCGACGACGTCCGCCGTGTGATGGATGCGGTGCGCGCCGCGGTGCTGGCCGCGACCGGGGCGGACCTCTCGACCGAGGTCCACATGGTCGGGTTCGTCGATTCCGACGACGGGGCACGGTGACCGCGCCCTCGGACGGCGGGGCGTCGATCGACCCGCGGATCCGTCAGCGCCGCGAGCAGGTCGAACGCAGTCGGACCCAGCGGCGCCTGCGCCAGCTGGGCGTCGTCGGGCTGGTCGTGGCCCTGGTGCTCCTGGGCGCCGTGCTGCTGCACACTCCGCTGTTCGAGGCGAAGGTGGTCACGGTCACCGGCCGACACCCGAACACCCCTACGTCCGCGATCGAGGCCGCCGCCGGCCTGCTCCACCACCCGCCGCTGATCAGCGTCGACCCCGGTCCGACGGCAGCGAGGGTGGAGTCGCTCCCCTTCATCGCCTCGGCCAGGGTGACCCGGCACTGGCCGGACGCGGTGACGATCGCCGTGACCGAACGGCAGCCGGTGACCGTCATGGCCGGTCCGGCCACGTCCTGGTCGACCCTCGACGGGTACGGGCGCACACTGGCGGTGGCTCGGGGGAAGCCGACCCTCCCGACCCTGGTGGTGCACGTGGGGACGAGCCCGGTGCCGCCGGCGCCCGTCGGTGGAACGCTGTCGCCGGCGGCGGAACCGGGTCTGGCGGTGGCCCGCAGCCTCCCGCCGGCATTCGCCGGCCAGGTGACCTCGATCACCGTTGCCGCTGACGGGACGGTGTCGCTGGCCCTCAACTCGGGGCTCACCGTCCTCCTCGGGACGGTGAGCGACCTCGCGGCCAAGTACGAGGACGTCGCGGCGATCATCGCCCACGCTCCTCTGCGGGGGGCGCACACGATCGACGTCACCGTGCCCCAGTCGCCGACCGTCGGCCCGTGACCTGCCGCGTGACGGCGGTGGGCCCGTGGCTCGCCCGCAGGTGGCGGAGCCGGGCCCGACCCTCGCCCACGGTGCTTGACCCTGGACGGCGTGAACCGTATCGTTAGCGCGAACTCGCAGGTTGGAACGGTTTCAACCTTTGGTCGAGGGTGAGGAACTTCATGACCGTTCCGGCACAGAGCAACTACTTCGCCGTCATCAAGGTGGTCGGCGTCGGCGGGGGCGGCGTCAACGCCGTCAACAGGATGATCGAATCCGGGCTGCGAGGTGTCGAATTCATCGCGACGAACACGGACGCCCAGGCGCTGCTGATGAGCGACGCCGACCTCAAGCTTGACATCGGGCGCCAGCTCACCCGGGGCCTCGGCGCGGGCAGCGACCCCGAAGTCGGGCGCCTGGCGGCCGAGGAGCACCGGGCCGAGATCGAGGAGGCGCTGAAGGGCGCCGACATGGTCTTCATCACGGCCGGGAAGGGTGGCGGAACCGGGACGGGCGCCGCTCCGGTCGTCGCCGAGATCGCCAAGGGACTCGGCGCCCTCACCATCGGCGTGGTCACCCGGCCGTTCACCTTCGAGGGACGCCGGCGTTCGGTCCAGGCCGAGCAGGGCATCCAGAACCTCAAGGAGAAGGTCGACACGCTGATCATCATCCCGAACGACCGGCTGCTGACCGTGTCGAACGAGAAGACCTCGATGGTCAACGCCTTCAAGATGGCCGACGAGGTCCTCATGCAGGGCGTCCAGGGCATCACCAGCCTGATCACCATCCCGGGCCTGATCAACACCGACTTCGCCGACGTGAAGATGATCATGTCCAATGCCGGCACCGCCATCATGGGCATCGGCTCGGCCACCGGTGAGGGTCGGGCCGTGAACGCCGCCCGTGCCGCCATCACCAGCCCGCTGCTCGAAGCCTCGATCGAAGGGGCCCGGGGCATCCTCCTCAACATCGCGGGTGGACCGGACCTCGGCCTCTTCGAGGTCAACGAGGCCGCCGAGATCATCCACGGTGTCGCCCACCCCGATGCCAACATCATCTTCGGCAGCGTCATCGACGAGGCGATGGGCGAGGAGGTGCGGGTCACCGTCATCGCCGCAGGCTTCGAACGATGGGAGGCCCAGGCCCCGCTCCGGCCCGGCGCCGCCATGACGGAGTCGACCGGACGGGACGAGTCCCGCAGCCGGGTGCTCGGCGCCGAGACGGCTCACGAGGACATCTTCGCCACCCCGGCCGACGACGACCTCGACATCGGCGACGACGACTTCGACGTCCCTTCCTTCCTGCGCTGAGCCGACTCGTGGCGCTGGTCACCGGCGCACGTACCGTCGAACTGCCCGGGTCGGTCCGCGCCGCCTGGTCCGACGCGTCCCGCGGCGACCTGCGACCCCGAGGGCACGGGTGCGGCCACCGGGACGGGACCGGCCTGTCGGCGCTGGCCGCCGATGCCGCCGCCTCGTCCGGCAACCGGGTGGACGGCGTGTTCTGGGCGAACCAGGTCCACGGCTCCCGGGTGCTCGACGTCGGTGCGGGTGCGACCGCCGGCCGGGATGGTGACACGCCGTACCTCTCGTGTCCCGGCGCCGCCGACGCGCTGGTGTCGGACCGCAGTGGGATCGCCCTGTGCGTGCTGACAGCCGACTGCGGGGCCCTGGCGCTGGCCAGCCCCGAGGGGATCTACGCCGCCGTGCATGCCGGCTGGCGCGGCCTGCGGGACGGTGTGGTCGAGGCAGCCGTCGGGCGGATGCGCTCATGGGGGGCCACCGACGTGGTGGGTGCGCTGGGCCCATGCATCCATGCCGAGTGCTACGAGTTCGCGGGTCCTGATCTCGACGCCGTGGCCGCGGCCTGCGGCGACGCGGTGCGTGGCACCACCACCGCTGGGAGGCCGGCGCTGGACGTTCCGGTCGGGATCGCCGCCGCGCTGGTGCGTGCCGGGGCCGGGCAGGTCGCCGGCGTCGACGCCTGCACCGCCTGCGACGACCGGTACTTCTCCCATCGCGCCCGCCGGGACACCGGTCGCCAGGCCCTGGTGGTGTGGGTGGCGCCCGAGGGCGGCGGCCCCGGGTGACCGGGCCGTCCGCCGCCTTCCCGGGCTTCGAGGAGCGGCTGGCCGGAATCGTCACGCGTATCGAGGCGGCGGCACCGGATCCGACGGCGGTGACCCTGGTGGCGGTCACCAAGGGCTTCGGACCCGAGGCGGTCCGGACCGCGGTGGCCGCCGGCCTCCTGTCGGTGGGGGAGAACTACGCCGACGAGCTGGTGGCCAAGGCGGCCGCAGTGGACGGTGACCTCGGCCCGGTGCCCGAGTGGCACTTCCTGGGGGCGATCCAACGCAACAAGGTGCCCAGGCTCGCCCCGGTGGTGGCGTGTTGGCAGGCGGTGGCCCGGATCGAGGAGGGCAGGGCCGTCGCCCGGCGCCACCCCGGAGCACGGGTGCTGGTCCAAGTCGACGTGGCCGGACTGCCAGGCCGGGGGGGTGTCCCTCCGGCCGAGGTGTCCGGCCTGGTCGACTCCCTCCGGCGGGAGGACCTCGACGTGGCCGGGTTGATGGCCGTCGGCCCCCCGGGGCCGCCGGAGGCGGCCCGTTCCGGCTTCCGGGAGGTCCGCCGACTGGCGGACGTCCTCGACCTCTCCGTCCGGTCGATGGGCATGACCGACGTCCTCGAGGTGGCCCTGACCGAGGGCTCGACGATGGTCCGACTCGGACGGGCACTGTTCGGCGAGCGCCCGCCCCGTCACCCCGACTGACGCCTCCGTGCCCGCCCGCACATCGGCCCTGGCCGGGGGCCGGAGAGCGTGCCACCCGGCGCTCGGGCCACGCACTACGCTGTCGCCGGGAGGAACAAATGGCAACTTCGTTCATCAAAAAGTCGATGGCCTACCTCGGCCTCGTCGACGACTACGACGACTACGACGACTACGACCGACCCGCGCCGGTGGGCACCCGGCCGCGGACGGCCACCGTCGAGCCCGAGGACGAGGCCCCCCCCGTCCCGACGGGCCGCATCCGGGTGGCGGCAGCCGGCGGCACCCCCGGTACCGTCGCCGCGATGACCCCGCAGCCCGCTCCGCGTCCGGCAACGTCCCCCTCGGTCAAGATCTCGACGCCCGACGCCGGCGCGCGGGTCCACATCGTCGCCCCGGCGCGGTTCGCCGACGCCGTCGAGATCGCCAATCGGCTCATGAGCAACCAGCCGGTCATCGTGAACATGCAGACCGCCGACCGCGACCTGCAGCGCCGGATGATCGACTTCTGCAGTGGCGCGACCTACGCCCTGTCCGGGGGGATGGAGCGGGTGGCCGACGAGGTGTTCCTGCTCACGCCTTCAAACGTCAAGGTGTCCGAGGAGGAGCGCCAGCGCCTGGCCGATCACGGCCTGGTCTCCTCCTGACGACGCGCCCGCCCGAGTCCTCGCGGCCCGTAGGCTGAGTGGCCATGCTCGCGCTCATCGGCGATCTCCTCTACCTGTTCCTCCTGGTCCTGTTCGCCTACGCCATCCTCAGCTGGCTCACCTACTCGGGACGGATGGAGTACGACTCGCCCGTGGTCAAGGTCCAGCGCGTGCTGGGCAAGATCTGCGAACCGGTCCTGAGCCCCGTGCGCCGATTGATTCCGCCGGTGCAGGTGGGCGGTGTGGGCCTCGACCTGTCGGTCCTGATCGTCTTCCTGGTCATCGAGGTACTGATCAACACCGTCTTCTGAGGCCGGCCGCAGGCGACGCGTCGCGGCCGGCGACGGACCGGGACCGCGGCCGGACCTTCCCGACCTCGATGGGCCCCAAGCGCTACTGATCAGGGATGACGGGCGCTGGAGGAAGATCCCTGGAATTCGCGCGCCGCGCCGCTACAATCGCGTCATGGACGCTTCCCAATCTGCACTCGACTCCCTCCGCACCGTGGAGTTCCGGGAGACCCTCAAGGGTTATCACCGGGACGACGTCGACGAGTACCTGGAGAAGGCGGCCGTCGAGGCCGAGGGCCTGCAGGAGCAGCTGCGCCAGCACGTCGAGCGCCTGCGCAAGGCCGCGGAGACGATCGCCCATCTCGAGACCGAACTCGCCGCCAAGCCCGAGGTGGTGGCGCCCGTTCCGGTGGCCGTCGCGCCGACCGAGCCGGCGATCGCCGACGACACGCTGCAGCGGACGTTGCTGCTGGCACAGAAGTTCGTCGACGAGACGAAGGCCGACGCCGAGGCGCAGGCCAAGCGGGTGGTGGCCGACGCAGAGGCCCAGGCCCGCAGGGTCCAGGCCGAGTCGGAGCAGCGCCTCCGTGAGGAGATCGCCCGGCTCGAGTCCAGTCGAGGCCAGCTCTCGCACGAAGTGGAGACCATGGCCCGCCAGCTCGAGTCGGAGCGCGAGCGCCTGCGCTCGGCGCTGTCCGAGATGCTCGGCTGGGTGGACGGGCACCTGCAGGCCCCGGCACCGGACGGGGCCGCGGTCACGAACATCACCGAGGCCCAACGTCCCCCGGGTGCCGGGAGCGAGGTCACCCAGCTCCGCCCGGCGGGCTCCCTGCCGCTCTGATCCGCACCCGCAGGCGTACCGGCAGCCGCGCTCGAACGGTCGGGACGCCCGACCCGCCGCCCGCGTGACCTCGGCGCGGTGGGCAGGCCGAGCCTGGCGCATGTTCCCGTCCGTCCGGAGCCCCACCCACGACGACTAGGGTGCCAGGGACGTTCCGCCCGGTCCCTGGATTGCCGTGCCCCCCCGGTCACGATAGGGTCACCCGCTCGTCGATGTCGCTGGCACGGTTGTGCCGCAGCGCCCGGGCGCCGATGCGGCGTGGCGGGCAGATCCCTCAAGGAGGTCGAATTGACCGCAGTGAAGAAGTCGTCGACGGGCACCCGCACGGCCGCACCGACGAAGAATGCCGCACCGGCGAAGCAGACGAAGACGAAGACGGCCGCACCGGCGAAGCAGTCGACGACGAAGGCCCCTGCCGGCGGGCGGAACACCCCGAAGGCCTCCTCGGCGAAGCCCACGGCCAAGGCGGCGTCCGCGTCGAAGGCGGCACCGACGACGCGGCCCACGGCCAAGGTGACGCCGGCCACCAAGGCCCCGGGCAAGAAGGTCGCCCCGGCCTCCAAGGCCCCGGCCAAGAAGGTCGCCCCGGCCTCCAAGGCTTCGGCCAAGAAGGTCGCCCCGGCCTCCAAGGCTTCGGCCTCCAAGGCCCCGGGCAAGAAGGTCGCCCCGGCCAAGAAGGTCCCGGCCACCAAGGTCCCGGCGGCGAAGGCCCCGGCCAAGAAGGCCCCGACGGCGAAGGCCCCGGCCAAGAAGGTCGCCCCGGAGGCGCCGACGCGGCCGACGGTCGGTCCCTACGCCAAGGAGACCAAGTTTCTCGATGCCCAACGGGTGCTCCTGCTCGAGGAGCGGAGCATCTACTCCGGCCAGGCCGTCGACCTCCGCGCCGAAGCGGATTCGTTGGCGCTCGAGCGCGAGCCCGGGGACGTTCAGTTCGACGAGGAGTCCGGCGAGGGCGGCACCGTGACCGTCGACCGCGAGCGCAACCTGGCACTGTCGGCCCAGGCCGTCGCCGCGGTCGAGGAGATCGACGACGCCCTGACCAAACTCGGCCGCAAGACCTACGGATACTGCGAACGCTGCTTCCAGCCCATCCCCAAGGCCCGACTCCAGGCACTGCCCTTCGCCCGACTCTGCGTCGCCTGCAAGAGCGGTGGACTGTCGCGACGCTGACGGGTGGGCCGGACACGGTGACCGGGAAGACCGGTCCGACCACGACGTCCCGCTCCGGGGCGGTACGACTTTCCGTGGCACTGGGCGTCGTGGCTGCCGTCGTCCTGGTCGACCAGGTGACCAAGTGGTGGGCGGTCGACCGCCTTGCCTCGGGTCCGGTACATGTCGTGTGGCGGCTCGACCTGGCTCTGTCGTTCAACCGGGGGTCGGCGTTCAGTCTCTTCCAGGGTGCGACGCCGGTGATCGTGGCGGTGGCGCTGGGCCTCGTGGGAGCGCTGCTGGTCATGGTCTGGCGAGCGCCGACACTCGGGCGGGCGGCGATCCTCGGCCTGATCCTGGGTGGTGCCCTGGGCAACCTGGCGGACCGGTTCTTCCGTGGCGACCACGGGGCGGTCGTCGACTTCGTCGACGTCCACTTCTGGCCGACCTTCAACGTGGCCGACGCCTGCATCACCGTGGGCTGCATCCTGCTGGCCCTGACACTCCTCACGGGGGCGTCGCGCCGGTGACCACGATCTGCGTGACGGTACCGGCCTCGCTCGACGGGGTACGCGTGGACCGTGCCGTGGCGCTGTTGGCCGACGTGTCGCGTGCGGCCGTCGATGATCTGGTCGCCGCCGGGCGGGTGGCGGTCGACGGCAGGGTGGTCCGCAGCCGAAGCACGAGACTGGCCGAGGGCCAGATCCTCGACGTGGACCGTCCTGACGAAGCGGACGATCCCGGGCCCGAGGCCGATCCGTCCGTCGAGTTCGTCGTCGTCCACGCCGACGACGACGTGGTCGTGGTGGACAAACCGGCCGGACTGGTGGTGCACCCCGGAGCCGGGCACCGCTCGGGGACCTTGGTCCACGGTCTGGTCGCCCGGTTCCCCGACCTGGCGGGCCTACCCGCGCTGGTGGGATCCGAACCGGATCGTCCCGGTATCGTCCACCGGCTGGACCGGGGCACGTCCGGCCTCATGGTCGTGGCCCGCACGCCCGACGCCTACCGCTCGCTGGTGGCTCAGCTGACCGCCCGCGACGTCACCCGGACCTACCGGGCACTGGTGCTCGGAACCGTCGATGGGGAGTCGGGCGTGGTCGACGCGCCCATCGGCCGGTCGGTCAGCACGCCGACCCGCATGGCCGTCTCGCGCCGGGGCAAGGAGGCCCGTACCCAGTACCGGGTGGAGGAGCGCTTCGAGCTCCCGGCACCGACCACCCTGGTCCGGGCCTCACTCGAGACGGGGCGGACGCACCAGATCCGTGTGCACCTGTCGGCCATCGGCCATCCGGTGGTGGGGGACGACCCCTACAGCCAGGGTCGGTCGCTCCCCGGAGCCACGGTCGCCCGCCCGTTCCTCCACGCCTACGCCCTGGCCTTCGACCACCCGAGTACGGGCGACCGCGTGTCGTGGACGTCCGTACTACCCGAAGACCTCGCCGCCCAGCTCTCGGCTCTGGAACACTGACCGCGCCGGGGGCCGGCCGGGTGCGCTGAGCGACCCAGAGGTGGCTCAGGCCGCTTCGTGGGCCGCCTCCAACATGTCGTTCACCGCGAGGAGCTCGAGTGCCTCGGCCTCCGCCTGGCGCACCTTGCGGACTCCGATGCCCATGCGCTCTGCGGTGGTCTGGAGCGATGCCGGGTCGCTCCCGTCGAACCCGAAACGGTGGCGAATGACCTCGCGCTGGAGTTCCGAGAGCCGATCGACCGCCTGGCGCACCAGGTCGAGCGTCAGCTCGACGGCGACCTCGTTCTCGAAGTCGCTCTGGTCGGTCGACACCAGGTCGCCCAGCGTGGCGGTCGAATCGGTGGCGGCCGGCTGGTCCAGGCTGGCCACGACCCGTGCCGCCCGGGACAGGTCGGACCGGACCGGTGCAGTGGTGTTGGTGGCCTCGTCGAGCTCGTCGTCGGTGGGCGGGCGCTGCAACTGGTGGGTCAGTTCCCAAAGGGCGGCATCGACCTGCTGGTTGCGCTCGGCGACCTCCATCGGGAGGCGGATGGTCCGCCCGTGCTGCTGCACGGCCCGCTGGAGGGCCTGGCGGATCCACCAGGTGGCGTACGTGGAGAACCGGAACCCGCGCTCCCAGTCGAACTTGTCCACGGCCCGCATCAGGCCGAAGGTGCCTTCCTGGATGAGGTCGGGCAGGTCCACGCCACGGTCCTGGTACCTGCGGGCCCAGTGGACCACGAGCCGGAGGTTGGCCGCCACCATCTCACGGCGCGCCGCGTCGTCTCCGGCGGCGACCCGCTTGGCGAGCTGCGTCTGGGCGTCGTGGTCGGGCAGCGGGTGGTGATCGAGGTCACGCAGGAACAGGCCGAGACTGTCGGCGTCCGACCCCCGATTGCGATTGGCCGCGGCCTTCGCCGAGGTGGCCGGCGACCCACCGGCGGGCGTACCCCGCCGCGCGGTGGAGGGTGCGACTGCCTGGTTCTTCGCTGATGCCGTGCCGGTCGTCATCCCTCTCCTCGTCCTGCTCGATGGACCTTCTCCGTATCCAACCCCCGAACGCTCCCGTCCATTCCGACACCCACCGGAGAATCCGGCGTGCCGTGCGGTTTGCGCGACCGGTATTCGTAGTGCTCGGCTGCACGGATGACCGCTGAACAGCCCCACCTGGTCCTGGTCCGCCACGGCGAGACGGCCTGGAGTCGCGACCGTCGCCACACCGGGCGGACCGACATCCCGCTGACGCCCCTCGGGGAGGCCCAGGCCGCCGGCCTGGCGCCCCGCCTGGCCGGGTGGAAGTTCAGTCGCGTCCTGGTCAGTCCGTTGACCCGTGCCCGCCGAACGGCGGAGCTCGCCGGGCTGGAGGGTCCCGAGACCACGGGGGACCTCCTGGAGTGGGACTACGGGGACTACGAGGGGCGCACGACCGCCGCCATCCGCGAGGACCACCCCGGATGGGAGCTGTTCGCCGACGGTGTCCCAGGTGGGGAGACCGTCCATCAGGTGGCGTCGCGGGCGGACCGGGTCATCGCTGTGGCCCGGGCGGGCGTCGGGGACGTGGCAGTCGTGGCCCATGCCCACCTGCTGCGGGTCCTGGCCGTACGGTGGCTGGGAGTGGATCCCGCCAACGCCCGGTACCTGGTGCTGGGTCCGGCCTCGGTCAGCGTGCTCGGATGGGAGCGCACGCAACCGGTGCTCGAACACTGGAACACCTGACCGCTGGATCACCGGAGGACGCCCAGTCGGGGCGTCCTCCGGTGTCAGCCGCGGCGGCCGCGCGTGGAAGGGGGCGGGTCGGGGTCCGGGTCGTGCACGGGTTCGGGACGGGGATCGGGGACCTGCTCGCGCCGGATCGTGCCATGCCCGCCGGAGATGCCCGGTGGCCTGCGGTCGACGGGACGGGTGGGCTCGATCGACTCGCCGCGGAAGAGCCGCCGGGGCCCGGTCCACATGGCGGGAGGGGCGTTGAACGTCGCAGCGACCGCGTAGCCGACCGCCTCGTAGTTGACCCGCCAGCCCCGGAAGTGGGCCCATGCCTCGTCCTCGGGCCGGGAAGCGGCGAAGCCGACCGCCGACAGCCGCCTCCGGGCGTCGTCGAACTGCGCCCGGGGCAGGGTGATCGGATCGTCCGGCTGTGGGTCGGGATCGAAGGGGATGTGGGTGGCGAGCGCGATGTCCCGCAGGCAGGTGAACCCCATCCGGATGCACATGCGTCCCTCGGTCGGGGCGCCCTCGGGATCGATGGCCAGGAGCAGAGCGGCCGCGTCCATGACAGCGATGAGGCTGACGATCCAGGAGTTCTTGTTGCGGGGTGAGCGCAGGTAGAG
The DNA here is from genome assembly GCA_021826655.1 of Actinomycetes bacterium. The sequence continues at coordinate 16,277 of JAKAZC010000016.1, forward strand.
GAGCGACGGGTAGGTGGAGTGGCTCTCGGCCACGTCTGCGGCCCAACGTTCCCACTCGGCGAACAGGTTGGCGAGATTGTCGACCGAGCCGACCAGCTGGTGGCGGATCAGCAGTTCCGGGCCCCAGGCGGGCGCGCCGGCCCGGCTCTCGAGCAGGGTGACGAGGGTCTCGCGTCGGTTGTACGCCGAGTAGAGGGTGGGGAGGTAGGCGATCTGGAGGGCCACCAGCACCATGCCGGTACCGGCGGCCACGAAGTCGACGACCTTGGAGCCCTCGGTGTGGGAGAGGGCGAATCCGAGGGTGAAGACCGACGAGCCGGCCTCGGAGAACGCGCTGACGAGGCCCTGGCTGCCGATGCCCCAGTTGACGAGGGTGTATCCGAGGACGGCCAGGAGGAGCCAGGTGGTCAGCAGGGTGATGAGGGCGACCGCCTCGCTGAGCGCGAGGATCCGGTCCTGCGTCTCGTAGGCGCGTGCCCGGCGGGCTGCGGCCCGGAAGGCGGACCGCGTGAGGACCATCGGATAGGTCAGCCGGCTCGACGCGGCCCGGGGCACGATGAGCACGGTCAGGACGCT
>JAKAZC010000316.1 GCA_021826655.1 Actinomycetes bacterium
AATATAAGACCTCGCTCTAACCACTTCAAGTGAGATTGCCACTTTATGTGGTTGGATTGTCGATTAGGCGGCATGTCGGATCAGGGCAGGTCACGGGGTGTTCCGACCAGGTCCCGGCCGCAGCTGCCGGCACCACCACCGCGGTCAGTGTCGGAGCGAGTGGACACGGCCGTCGGTGGTGTCCAGGGAGGGTCCCAGGGAGGGTCCCAGGGTGTGTGTTGGGGGGTAGCGGGGGCGCCCGATCCCACGCCCGGCCGACCTCAGCCCACTGGCCCGGCTGGATCGGGTGACGCCGCACCTGTCGGCTTCGTCGCTCGTGGCGATGTGGACGCCTTCGTGGCCTTGGTCGCCTTCGCGGCTTTCGCTGCCTTCGTGGCCTTGGACGCCTTCGTGGCCGCCTCGGCCGCCTTCACCGGTTTCGCGGACTTCGCCACTCGTGGCAGGCCTGCCTCCTCCGACGTCGTGGCGGCAGGCGCCTTCTTCGCTGCAACCACCTTCGCAGGTGCAGCAGCCTTCTTCGCTGCGGCCGTCTTCGTGGCGCCTGCCTTCTTGACGGCACCAGCTTTCGCTCCGGCGCCTGCCTTCGTGGTGGCAGCCGGCGCCTCGCCCACTACCCCTCCGACTGCAGCAGCTGCCTTCTTCGCCGCCACAGGTGCTTTCGCCGCTCGGGGTGCCTTCGCCGCCTTCGCCGCCTTCGCCGTTGTGGGCGCCTTCGCAGCCTTCGCAGCCTTCGCAGCCTTCGCAGCCTTCGCCGCAACCGTCCTGCCAGCCGTCGCCTTGCCCGAATCCGCCGACCCGCCGGCGACCCGCTCCTCCCCAGCGGCTTCGGCCACCGCGCTGACCGGTGCCACCGCTTCGGGGTGTCCGGGCGCCTCCATCGATGCCAGGGCCAGTTCTGCCCGTCGGCCCTGTGCATCCAGGGACACGAGGACGAACTGCCGGACCTCTCCCTTCGTCAACACGTCACGCGCCCGCGCCGGCGGCGGATCACCGAGCCCCCGAAGCGGGACGTGGCACCGCATGCTCCCCACGTCGACGTGGGCGCCGTGTGACGTGAACGCAGCCACCGTCCCCGTCACCGCGCTGCCGACCGGATGGTCCGCCACGAACGTCAGGAAGGCGAGCGGCTCGTTCAGTGGGACGGCAGTGGCAGGTGCCTCGGCGCCAACCGCCCCTTCTGGCCCAACCGCGCCCCCCCGGCCCCGCCCGCGCCTGCGGCGACGGGACGAGCGCGACGGTGCGGCGCCGTCAGGTGACTGCGCCTCGACGGTCCCTGCCGGGGTCGCCGCCTCCTCCAACCCTTCGCCGTCCTCCGGCACCGGCTCGGCAGCACGCGATCGCCGGCGGGCCGCCGTCGTGACCGCCCGCGACCGGGGGCCGCGCACCGGGAGCCGTGGGGCGAAGACCCACCCGACCCCGGGCACCGGCTTGCCGCCGATCAGCCGTCCCTCGTCGAACAGCCAGGGGTGCTCGGCGTGGAACTCCTGGAATGAGTCGTTCGACAGCACCACGGCGGCTGCCTTCTCGGCGACCCGGAGGATGAACGCGTCACCCCGGCCGATGGTGCCGGCGGGCGGCGTGATGAGCTCGCCGTGGGTGATGGCGTCCTCGTAGGCCGGTCGCTCCGTCTCGTCGATGCGGTGGCCGAAGGTGGCGTCCACGATCACGACGACATCGGAGGTGTCGAACCCGGGGTACTCCTCGAGGAAGGCGCCGATGGCGTCGTCGAGCTGGGAGAGATCGGGCTCGCTCCGACCCTCCGTGGCCAGGTTGGAACCGTCGACCACCACCTTGCGCCGGGGCTCCGCCGCGCTGCGGCGCCGGCGCGGCGGAGGCATCTTCGGTGTCGGCAACGGTGGGAGAGCTCGGTCCATGGTGCGACCAGTCAACCACCCTGACCAGCCTCGTCGTTGCACCCTGTGGCTCCAGGGGCCGCGTGCCCCCGTCCGGGCCCGTCAGCCGATGGACCGCACCAGCAGGTCCTCGGCCTCGAGCTGGTGGAGGGCGGCGCTCCCCGAGGCCGGGCTGGCCGACTCGGCCCTGCTCACATGGCGGAGGGTGTAAGCGTCGCGCAGGATCCGGTGGAGGCGCCCGTGGACGAAGCTCCACGCTCCCATGTTCTCGGGCTCCTCCTGCAGCCACACCACCTCGTTGACCTGCGGGTAGCGGGCGAGCAATTCGGCGACCTGCCGCTCCGGCCACGGATAGAGCTGTTCCACCCGGGCAACCGCCACCGGCGGCGCGCCGGTGAGCGAGTCACGGCGGGCGATCGCCTCGTAGGCGACCTTGCCCGAGCACAGGACCAGCCGGGTCACCGCCCCTCGGTCGAAGCCGGTGCCTGCCGCCGGGTCGTCGAGGACCTCGGCGAACCCACCGGCGGTGAAGTCGGTGAGGGGCGAGCGTGCCTGGCGCGCCCGCAGGAGCGACTTCGGGGTGAAGACGACGAGCGGCCGGCGCGGCTGGACCCGGACCTGGGCCCGAAGCAGGTGGAACAGCTGGGCCGCGTTGGTCGGCTGGGCCACGCGGATGTTGCCGCGGGCGCTCAGGGTCAGGAACCGCTCGATGCGGGCCGACGAGTGCTCGGGCCCCTGGCCCTCGTACCCGTGCGGGAGGAGCATGACCAGCCCCGACTGCTGGCCCCACTTGTCCTCCGCCGCCACCAGGAAGTTGTCCACGACGATCTGGGCACCGTTTCCGAAGTCGCCGAACTGCGCCTCCCAGGCCACCAGGTCATCGGGCGCGGCCACCGAGTAGCCGTACTCGAAGCCCAGGGCCGCGTACTCGGACAGCAGGGAGTCGCGCACGGTCCACCGGCCCACCGGCGCTCCACCGGGCTCTGGGTCGAGGTGGGCGAGGGGGACGTGCTCGGCGCCGGTCTCGTAGTCGACGAGGACGGCGTGACGGTGCGAGAAGGTGCCGCGTCGCGTGTCCTGGCCCGTCAGGCGGACGTTGGTCCCCTCGAGGAGGAGGGTGCCGAAGGCGAACGCCTCGCCCAGGGCCCAGTCCACCTCGCCGTCGGCCAGCACCTTGTCCCGCTGCTCGAACTGCCGGGCCAGCTTCGGATGGAGGACGAACCCGTCGGGCACCGACCGGACCTCGGTGGCCAGCCGCTGGAGCACGGAGGCGTCCACCCCCGTCTGCTGGACGGGGATCTCCAGGTCGGGGACGACGTAGGCGGGCAACGCGGGGACGGGTGTGGGAGCGGGGCGGGCCGCCCGGGTCTCGTCCAGGGCGGCCTGGAGACGGGCCGAGAAGTCGTCGAGGGCCCGCTCCGCCTCCTCCAGGGTGATGTCGCCCCGGCGCACGAGCGTCTCCGTGTACAGCTTGCGGACCGAGCGCTTGGCGTCGATGAGGGCGTACATGCG
>JAKAZC010000317.1 GCA_021826655.1 Actinomycetes bacterium
GGCGAAGTGCATCGAGGTGAGGACCTGCTCGCCGAAGTCGAGCATGAACCCGTCGGCACCGAGGGAGAGCGCGTGGTCGACCTGCGCGTCCCAGAACCGCACGGCTGCCGGGTTGGTGAAGTCGAGCAGGGCGATGTCCGAGCCGGACGTCCCCGCGATGGTGGCCGGCGCGCCCGAGGCATCCGTGGCCACCAGGTGGTCGGTGACCGCCGTGCTCGACGGGTCGACCCACGGGCGCAGGTAGACGAGCGGGTGGATGCCGAGCCGCTGCAGTGAGGCGATGGTCGAGGCGAGCACGCCCGGTGGCGTGGCCGAGGGCAGGTTGAGCGCGTCGGTGCCCGACGGGTTGCCCCACCCCTCGATCCGGTAGGCGGTGAGTGGCAGGTGGTACCTGGCGATGTCGGCCAGGTCGCTGGCCAGCTCGGACGCGTACTGCGCCTTGGCGTTGGCCGAGTGTGCGAGCAGGCGGTCCATCTGGGGTCCGAGGGCCCACTGCGGCGGGGCCGGTTGGCGCCCGGACAGGGCCGTCAGGGTGGCGATGTCGTGGGTGGCGCTGCCCGGGGCGATGACCACGTCGAGGCGTGCGCCGGAGGTGCGCACGTTCCAGGCGTCGGGACGGTCGACGTCGAGCCGGAACCGGGTCAGCGTGGTGTCGGTGACGAGGAACCCGTACCCGGCGGACGAGACGAACTCCGGCTGGGAGTAGTAGGCGGCGGTGGCCCCGTTCGGGTAGAGGCTCTGGCCGTTGCCTCCTGCTCCCGGGCCGGTGAGGCCGTTGATGTTCTCCTGCTCGACCCACGAGTCGATCAGCTGGCCGTGCTGGTCCAGCCTGTCGTGGACGCCGCCGAACCCGAAGAAGCCCTCGCCGGCCGGGGAGGCGAAGGAGTCGCCGATCATGACCACGCCGGTGCTCGGCGATGCCTGGACGGACAGCGACAGCCCCTGGCCGCCGATCGACGGCGAAGCGGTGACCACCAGCTGGCGGCCCGAGGGGTCGTTGGTGGCGAGGTGGGCGACCAGGTCGGCACCGTGCTGTGCGACGGCCAGCACCTTCGTCGCCGCGTAGGAGGTGCCCTGGAAGGTGGCGCTCTGCAGGTCGCCGGCGAAGAAGCCGCTCGGGTACTGGTCGATCGTCTGGCTGCCGACGAGGAACGAAAGGGGCCCGTAGTCGGGGGAGGCGGCCCGGTTGGGCTGGCCGGGCGGCTGGGGGTCCGTCGTCGGTGGCACCGGCACGGGGGCGCCGGCGGGCTGGACGGCATCGTGGAGGACGGTCCGACCGGAGGCGTCCTCCACGGCGAGCGAGAACGGATCGCGGTGGATGACCACGGCACCACCGCCGTCGGTGAGGGTGGCTGCGGTCGCGGTCACGTGCACCGACGCCTTGCCCCCGCCGGATGGTCCAGGAGCACTGCTGCCGGAGCCGCAGGCGGTCAGGAGCGTGGCCACCAGCACGGCCGCGGCGCCGGCGATGGTGGTGTGCCGAGCCCGGCCCGGCCGCCTGGCACCCCACCCACCGTCGCCCGTCACGCTCACCCGCACGGGCACCCAACGTAGCAATTCGAGCCGGCCGGAACGTGTGGCCGCGCCTCGCCACACGCCTCGCCACACGCCTCGCCAGGGGTCACGGCAGGGGGCGGGCGTAGCGGATGTCCTGCACGTCCTCACCGTGGACGGGGATGGTCCGCAGGGCGCCGTCGGGCTCCCAGCCGTCCCGGCGGTAGAACCGGTCGGCCCGCTCGTTGCCCTCCAGCATCCACAGGACGGCGTGCGTCCACCCGCGGGCCACCATGCGCGCCCGGGCGTCCTCGAGCAGCAGGCGGCCGATGCCCCGGCTCCACCACCCGGGGTCGATGTGGATGGACGTCAGCTCGCCCGCCCCGGCAACGTCGGGATCGGCGGCCGGTGCGACGGTGGCGAAGCCGCAGATCTTCCCGTCCTCCTCGGCCACCACCGTCTCCGGCGCGTCCGGCCCGCCGGCGCCGAAGGTGTAGCGCGGCTCGAAGTGGTCGGGACCCAGGGTGTCGAGGAAGGTGTCCGGCAGCAGGCCCCGGTAGGCGGCCCGCCACGAACGGGCGTGGACAGCGGCGACACCGGGCTCGTCACCGGGAACGGCGCGCCGGAGGATCACCACCCCAGTCTGGCCGTGGGGCGGGGAACGGCGCACCTCGAGCACCCGTCCACCGGGTGCGCCCGCTGCACGCCGTGGGCCGGGCCCGGCACCCGGCCGGACCGGTGCACCCGGCCGGGTCCCGGGACGGGGGCCCGGATCCTTCCTCTCCCCCTACTCCTCGTCCGAGCCGGTACCCGTCCGCATCTTCTCGTCGATCATGGACACCACCGACGAGTCGAGCAGGGTGGTCACGTCGCCCAGTTCCCGGTTCTCGGCCACGTCACGCAGCAGCCGCCGCATGATCTTGCCGCTCCGCGTCTTGGGGAGGTCCGGCGTGAGGAGGATCTGGCGGGGCTTGGCGATGGGGGAGATGACGGTGGCCACGTGGTTGCGGAGGTCCTGCACCAACGCCTCTCCCTCCTCTCCCTCGATCTCGCCCTTCACCGTCACGAAGGCGACGACCGCCTGGCCGGTGGTGGCGTCGCTGGCGCCGACCACCGCGGCCTCGGCCACCCGGGGATGGCCGACCAGGGCGTGCTCGATCTCGGCGGTGGAGATCCGGTGGCCCGACACGTTCATCACGTCGTCGACCCGGCCCAGCAGCCACAGGTCGCCGTCGTCGTCGAGCTTGGCCCCGTCGCCTGCGAAGTAGTAGCCGGGGAACCGGCTCCAGTAGGTCTCGCGGTAGCGCTCGGGGTCACCCCAGATGCCACGGAGCATGCCCGGCCACGGATCGGTCAGCACCAGGTAGCCGCCCTCGCCGTTGCCCACCTCGTCGCCCTCGTTGTCGACCACCTTGGCGCCGATGCCCGGCAGGGGCCGCATGGCCGCCCCCGGCTTGGTCGCGGTGATCCCCGGGAGGGGCGAGATGAGGATGCCGCCCGTCTCCGTCTGCCACCAGGTGTCGACGATGGGGCACCGGTCCCGGCCGATGTTGGTCCGATACCACATCCACGCCTCGGGGTTGATGGGCTCGCCCACCGAGCCGAGGAGGCGCAGGCTGGACAGGTCGTGGGCGGCGGGCAGCTCCTCACCCCACTTCATCAGGGTGCGGATGGTGGTCGGGGCGGTATAGAGGATCGTCACCTTGTAGTCCTCGACGATCCGCCACCACCGGTCCTGGCCGCCGGCGTCGGGCGTCCCCTCGTACATGACGGAGGTGGTCCCGTTGGCCAGCGGCCCGTAGACGATGTAGCTGTGGCCGGTCACCCAGCCGATGTCGGCCGCCGTCCAGAACACGTCCTTCTCCGGCTTG
>JAKAZC010000318.1 GCA_021826655.1 Actinomycetes bacterium
GACGGCCAGCTCGGCCACGGTGGCGTTGCGGTCTCCGTCGGTGAGCAGGTTCCGCAGCCACTCGTAGCCGGGGAGCGATGCACGCGAACCGTCGGGCACACCGTCGAGGTACTTACCGGTCAGGAGGCCCGACGCCAGCGGGCTCCAGGTGGTCAGGCCGAGCCCGATACCCTCGTAGAGCGGTGCGTACTCCTGCTCGACCCGGTCGCGCCACAAGAGGTTGTACTGGGGCTGCTCGACCACCGGCTTGTGCAGGTGGTGCCGCTCCGCCACGTCCCACGCCTCACGCAGCGAGGCGGCCGGCCACTCCGAGGTGCCCCAGTAGAGCGCCTTGCCTGCCGTGATCATGTCGGACATAGCCCACACCGTCTCCTCCACGGGTGTCTCGGGGTCGGGTCGGTGGCAGTAGACGAGGTCGACGAAGTCGAGTCCCATGCGATCGAGTGAGCCGTCGATGGCCTGCAGCAGGTACTTCCGGTTCAAGGTGTTCCGCATGTTGACCTCCTTGTGGAGGCCCCAGAACAGCTTGGTGGAGACCACGTATGAGTGCCGCGGCCACCCGAGTGAACGGATCGCCTCGCCCATGATCGTCTCGGACTTGCCGGCTTCGTAGCCCTCGGCATTGTCGAAGAAGTTGACGCCCGCGTCATACGCGGCGGACAGACAGTCCTCGGCCAGGTTGCCGGCCAACTGCGGACCGAATGTCACCCAGGACCCGAAGGACAGGACGCTGACCTTCAGGCCGCTCCCGCCCAGACGCCGGTACTCCATCTCCATGCTGACTCCTCGTGTGCTCGGTCCCGGGGGCGGTCCGGGGGCGTGCGACCGCAGGGGCACCCCGTCCGGTCACCCGGCGGGCACTCCGAATCCTACGGGGTGGGCGGTCGGCCGCGTTCGGGCCCCGGCGGCGGAGGACGGAGGCGCTCGACCCGTGCGAGGCTGGGTCCGTGTCCGAACCGACCCCTCCCGGGGGACGACTGGTGCCCCTGCCGTCGCAGCCTCCCGGAGTGGCGTGGCCCACCGACGCATGGCCCCGCGGCGAACCTCCGACCGGAGTCGGACTCGAGCCACTGCTGGACGCCGCCTTCGACCCCGATGGTCCACTCCGCGAGACCTATGCCGTGGCCATCGTCCACCGCGGGCGCCTGGTGGCCGAGCGCTACGGGGGTTCGCTGCCTCGGTTGGACGGGCCGGGCCGCCCGGTGGGACCCGACACCCCGCTGCTGTCCTGGTCTGTGGCCAAGTCGATGCTGCACAGCGTCGTCGGGATGCTGGTCGGCGACGGCGTCGTCGATCCGTCCCGGCCGGCCGACGTGGAGGCGTGGCGGTCCGACGGTGATCCTCGAGGGGCGATCACGGTCGAAGACCTCCTCACCATGCGCGACGGCCTGGCATTCCTCGAGGACTACGCCGACCCGGCCACCTCCGATGTCATCCAGATGCTGTGGGGTACGGGACAGGACGACATGGCCCGGTTCGCCGCCGAGCGTCCCCTGGCGGCACCACCGGGCACCCGATTCAGTTACTCGACGGGCACGAGCATGGTGCTGTCGGGCATCGTGGCACGGGCGGTCGGGGCGGGTGACTCCTACGACGCGTTCCTGGGCGGGCGCCTGTTCGGTCCGCTGGGCATGACGTCAGCGCGACCGGGGTTCGACGGGGCTGGAACCTGGGTCGCCGGCTCCTACGTCCACGCCAGCGCGCGTGACTTCGCCCGGTTCGCACTGCTGTACCTGCGCGACGGAGTGTGGGACGGGAGGCGGCTGCTGCCCCAGGGTTGGGTCGACGCCGGTCGGACCCCCCGATCGGTCGATCCCGACGACGGCAACCTGCACGGGGCGCACTGGTGGACCAGGGAGGATCCGCTCGGCGTGTTCTGGGCGGCGGGCCACGACGGCCAGTACCTCGACATCGTGCCCGGGCTCGACCTCGTCGTCGTGCGGCTCGGACGGACCGGAGCGGACAGGCTGCCCTTCGTACGCGCCTGGCGGAACGAGGTCGTCGGGGCGTTCGCCGGTTCCCTTCCCGGTATAACTGGGCCATGATGGTGGGCATGGGGAAGGACGGAGCACCACCCATGGTCTGGTCGAACTTCCGAGACGGTGGTTCCCGGACGCTTCGTGGGGTTCGTGCACAACGGGCGTGGACGCGGCCTGTGACGACCCAGACGCGCCGAACGAGCGTGCGCCCGGATCCGGTCGCACGCTTCGGGGACGGACCGTACGACCCGGATCACGGATCGGGGGAGTTCGCCCGGGCCACCCCGAGGAGAGTTGCCGGTCGTCCACATCCCTCGGCGGCGGCGGGCCAGCCGGGTCGGTGGGCGGTCCAGCCGGGTCGGTGGGCGGGGTGGGCCACGGTGCGCTCGTGACCGTCGTCCGGTGAGTCCACCGTGAGCCGGTCACTCCCATCCCACGACCACCTCCACGAGGTGCGCACCGTAGAGGACGCGCTCGCCCTGGTCCGCGAGCACGGTGGGCGCGTGACCAGCTCGAGGCGCCTCCTGCTCGAGGCCCTCTTCGACGACCCCGGCCACCACACTGCCGAGGAGCTGGCCGCCACAGTGCAGGCCCGGGCCCCCGACGTCGCCCTGTCGACGGTGTACCGGAACCTCGACGAGTTGGAGAAGCTCGGTGTGGTGGTGCATTCCCACCTCGGACACGGACCGGCCACCTATCACCTGGCCGCGGGCGCACACTGCCACTTCGTGTGCCAGTCGTGCGGGACGGCGATGGAGGCCCCCGACGAGCTGTTCCGGTCGCTGGCCAGGGCGGCCCGTGAGCGGTACGGGTTCGAGCTCGACACGCGGCACTTCGCCATCCTGGGCCGCTGCGCGGACTGCAGGTCGGGATCGGTCAGGTCACCTTCAGGGTGACGACCGCCGGCGGGGCCGCGCCGTCCGGGGTGGTGGCGGTGATGACCGAGGTCCTCGCGGCCGCCGGAGCCACCGCGTGCGTGGCCACCGCCAGACCCTTGGAGGACGTGGTCACCGTGACCGTCGCGCACCGGCATGAACGGAACACCACACCGGCGGTTCCGGCGGTGGAAGTCACCGGCACCCCGGCCATCGGCGAACCCGAGGCGTCGGTCACACGGATCCTGACCGGGGAGAGCGCCCAGCCCGGTCCGCGGACCTGGGGCGAACCCGTCATGACGGCGACCGACAGGGCGGGGGGAACGACTCTCGCACCGCCGACGACCCGGGACGTCGGGATCGGTACCTCGGTCAGGCTCCAGTCGGGCCGGAGAGCGAACACGGGGAGGTCGTGCACCACCACCGGCGATGCCGTCGAGGGCGGGTAGACCGGGACGCGCACCCCGGTGACCGATCGACGTTGCCAACCCAGGGGCAGTTTGACCACC
>JAKAZC010000319.1 GCA_021826655.1 Actinomycetes bacterium
CGCGCCGGCCGCCTCGGCGACCGTGGTGCGTGCCGGCAGGGACCGGCGCCGCCGGAGCACGAGGATGAACGTGGCGAAGACGGTGTTACAGGTGAGGAGGGTCACCGGGTAGAGGAGCGTCACCACGCTGAACACGTCGAGGGCGAGGATCCCGGCCAGCATCCGGACCGCTCCGCTCAGGAAGAGGAGCGGCGACTCGTGCTCCGGGTGGGCCTGGGCCAGGCGGACGCTCGGGACGAAGCCGATGACCTCGACGGCGGCGATGGTGACGACCGCCCCGAGCGGGTTCCCGGTGACGGCCCACAGTCCCACCGCGCCGAGGGCGCCGGCCAGGCTGAGCCAGTCGATGGGGTGCATCGACCACCGCCCGTGCTTGAGCGACAGCACGGTGATGGCTGCGCAGAAGGCTGCGCCGATCCCCAGGATGGCCGTGCCCGGGCCGGCGTGCTTGTCGATCTGTGCCGCCAGCCCGATGGCGGTGATGGCCGTCCAGATGGCCCACGACACCGGGTGGGGGCGGATCCGCCCGGAGGGGATGGCCACCAGGTATGCCACGTAGGGACCGCTGGCCACCAGCCCGACCCCAACCAGTACCCACTGCCAGGTCGAGCCCATCACCCCGCCATTCTCGCAGCGTCCACCGGGGCCTGGATCGTCGTGCGCCTGTCGCCGCCGTAACCTGGGCCCATGACCCCCGGTCCTGCCCAGAGCCTCGATGACGGCCGGGTGGTGCGCGGCCTGCGCAACCGCGAAGCCCTGGTCGAGGCCATCATCACCCTGAACGAGGAGGGGGTGCTGCGCCCGAGCGCGGCCGAGATCGCCGAGCGGGCCGGCGTCTCGCTCCGGTCCGTCTACCGGCACTTCGAGGACATGGCCGGTCTGCACGAGGCGGCGGCCGAGCGCCAGTTGGAGCGGATCGCACCGCTCATCGTCGAGGTGCCTCCCGATGGGCCGCTGGCCGCGCGGATCGAGGCGTTCGTCGACCACCGGGCCCGGCTCCTCGAGACCAACATCCCCGTTCGCCGGGCCGCCGACCTGCGTGAGCCGTTCTTCCCCGAGCTGCGCCGGGTGCTCGACGGCGGCCGGCGGATGCTGCGGGACCAGGTGGAGACGACGTTCGCCCCCGAGATCGACGCCCTCCGGGGAGCGGACCGCGACGCGGCCCGCCGGGCCGCCGACCTGGCCGCCAGCTACGAGGCGTGGGAGTTCCTCCGCGTCTACCAGGGCGCCTCGTTCGACGAGGCGTCGGCCGTCATGGCCCGGTCGCTGCGGGCTGCGTTGGCAGCGAATTGACCTCGGCGGCGGGCTGACGCCGGCAGCCGGCTGACCCGGGGTTGGGCTCACCTCAGAGGCGGACCGACGGCGCGCCACCGCCTGCCGGGAGCGGGCGTGGGGGCTCGCGCTCACCGGCAGGCGGGTGACGTGCCGCCCGGGGTGGGTCAGGGCAGCAGCTGGGTGACGGGTGCCACCGGCACGCCGTCGCTCCACGAGCCCATGTCGAAGCTGACGCCCGTCTGGCCGGCCAGTTGGGCGTCGAGCGCGGCCCAGTAGAAGCGGTAGTCCAGCGCGTCGAGGGTGCCGGTCCCGTCGAAGACGAAGTCGGACAGCCACGACGGCAGGATGCCGGTGCTGGTGGTCGACGCCATGTGGTTGGCCAGCAGGGCCGGCGAGCCGTGGGTGTCGGAGTGGGCCTCGTAGACGACCCTCGACGATGCGTGGGTCAGGGCGTCGTAGAGCATGGTGGGGTCCACCGACGGTGGCGCGATGGTGTCCTGGTTGCCGGTGAGGATCATGGTCGGCACGGTGATCCCGGCCGCACACGACTGCCACGGCACCGGTGTGATGTGGACGAACGACGCCACGAAGCTGGGCAGCGACGCGTTGGGGTTCACCGACGGGTTGGCGAACATGATGGACTGCACGGGCACCCCGCCGTCGGCTGTCCAGCACGCGGCGAGCGACCCGCCGAGCGAGTGGCCCCACAGGGCGATGTGGTTGCGCTCGGCCAGCGATCCGAGGTGACCGAGGGCGTCGTTCACCGCGCTGATGGCCCGCTGCTCCATGGTGTTCTGGTTCGTGTCCATGAGGATCCCGATCAGCCCGGCCAGGTTGTACTGGGGGAAGATCACGATGTAGCCCTCGGACGTGAGGTGGTCGATGAGCCCCTGGTAGATCTGGGGCGCCTGCAGCTCGAACCCGTGGAGCATGACGACCACCGGTGCCGAGCTGCCGTCCTTCAGCGTGGTGGGCACGTACCACCACACCTCCGAGCCGGCCCACTGGTTGCCGTCGACGCCCTCCCAGTAGCCCGACGAGATGGCCGATGCCTGGGAGCCGTAGCCGGTGGTCTGCTGCCCGGGCGGCGTCGGCGTGGCCGCGCCAGCGGGCGTGACGCCTGCAGCGACGGCCAGCCCCGCTCCGGTGATCACGGCCGCCGCCAGTGCAGCAGCCCGCATCAATCGATACATGGTTCCCCCCTTGTGCGATTGGCAGGTGGTGCCTCCGGGTAGATAGAGGCACTACTAGTGACTCTAAACCGACGGGTTTCCGATGTCGAGGGGTCGGGTGGTCGCTGCCACTGTGGGTGGTGTCAGACTGCCCGGATGGAGGAGATCGCCGCTGCCGTGCCTGGTGACGAGCGCAGAGCCGAGAGCGGCGAGGCGTCCGCCGCCACACTCGGTGTCGGCGCCGAAGCCGGTGCCGGGGCACAGGCCGGTGCCGGGGCGGATACCGGAGCCGGTGTGCTCGAGCTCCGGGTGGGGGCGATGGCCGCCGGTGGGGGCTGCGTGGCCCATGCGCCGGACGGCCGGGTGGTCTTCGTCCGGCACTCGCTCCCCGGCGAGCTGGTGCGGGCCCGGATCACCTCGGAGACGGCACGGTTCCTGCGCGCCGATGCGGTGGCGGTGGTCGAGCGCTCCCCCGACCGGGTCGATCCCCCGTGCCCTGCCGCCGGCCCCGGAGGGTGCGGCGGGTGCGACTGGCAGCACGTGGCCCTCCCCGCCCAGCGCCGGCTGAAGTCCGAGCTCGTCTCCGAGCAGTTGCGCCGCCTGGCCGGGGTCGACGTACCCGTTGCCGTCGAGGAGCTCCCCGGCGCACCGGACGGCCTCGGCTGGCGGACCCGCGTCCAGTTCGCCGTGGACGGTGACGGCCGGGTGGGCATGCACCGGCACCGGTCGCACGACGTCCACCCGCTGGAGCGGTGCCTCATCGCCCATCCAGCGGTGGAGGCGGCCGGCGTCGAACAGCGGATATGGCCAGGGGCGGAGCGGGTCGAGGTGGAGGCGTCGGCCACCGGCGGCGGGGCCGTGGTGGTGGTGCCCGGCGGGCGGGGCGGAACTCGCTCCGGCGCCCGC
>JAKAZC010000320.1 GCA_021826655.1 Actinomycetes bacterium
GCAGCCGCCGGGGGGCGGGACCGCTCAGGTCGTCACGATCGGATCGAGCGTCCACTCCGGATGGTCCGCTACCGTCCGATCAAGCCGGTACGCGTTGGAGAACAGGGCGAGCAGGGTGCCGTCGTCGCGCTCGAGCAGCTCTATCCCCCCGGCGCTCAGCAGGTGCGGGGCAGTGGAGCGATCGGTGCGCCGCACCAGGCGGGCCGACGGCGGCTCGAGGTGGACGGGGGCGCCGAACTCGTGCTCGAGCCGGTGGACGAGCACCTCGAACTGCATCGCCCCCACCGCGGCGAGAACCGGTGCGGGGTCCCCTCCCGGGCGGTGCAGCACCTGAATGACCCCTTCGGCCTGGAGCTGCTGAAGGCCCTTGCGGAATTGCTTGTGCCGCGACACGTCCGTGGGCCGGGCCGTGGCGATCAGCTCGGGGGCGAAGACCGGGATGGCGGGGAAGACCACCGGGTCCCCCTGGTGGACCGTGTCGCCGATCCGCAGGGCGGCGGCGTTCACCAGGCCGATCACGTCGCCCGGCCACGCGTCGTCGACGGTCAGCCGCTCGGCGCCGAACAGGGACGTGGCGTACTTGGTCGTGAACTGCCGCCCCGTCGGGCCGTGCACCAGCGTCATGCCCCGTTCGAAATGGCCCGAGCACACCCGGACGAAGGCCATGTGGTCCCGGTGGGAAGGGTTCATGTTGGACTGGATCTTGAACACGAACCCCGAGAACCCGGCGTCGAGCGGCCGTGGCTCGCCGCCGCGGTCGGCGCGAGGAGCCGGAGCCGGAGCCAGATCGACCACCGCGTCGAGGAGGTGGCGAACCCCGAAGTTGGTCAGGGCCGAACCCACGAACAACGGGGTGGTCTCGCCGGCCATGAACGACTTCACGTCGACGTCGGCCTCGACGGCGTCGAAGAGCGCGCAGTCCTCGAGCGCCCGCTCCCACTCGCCCCCGTGGCGCGCCAGCGCCTCGGCCGGAGCGGTCCGCTCCTCGGCCGCCACGTTGGCACCGTGGGCGGCCCGGGTGAACTGCACGAAGGTCCCGTCGCGGCGGTCGATGACGCCTCGGAAGTCCCCGGGCCCACCGACGGGCCAGGTCACCGGGGTCGGCGTCAGGCCGATCTGCCGCTCGATCTCGTCGAGCAGCTCGAGCGGCTCACGCCCGGGCCGGTCGCACTTGTTGAGGAACGTGAGCACCGGCATCCGCCGGGCCCGGCAGACCTCGAAGAGCTTCAGGGTCTGGGGCTCCACGCCCTTGGCGACGTCAAGGACCATGATGGCCGCGTCGGCGGCGGCGAGGACCCGGTAGGTGTCCTCCGAGAAGTCCCGGTGGCCCGGCGTGTCGAGCAGGTTCACCGTGTGGTCCCGATAGGCGAACTGCACGACGGTGGAGCTGATCGAGATGCCCCGCTGCTTCTCGAGGTCCATCCAGTCGGAGGTGGTGGCCCGCCGCCCGCTGCGGGCGGTCACCGCCCCGGCCTGGTTCACCACCCCCGCGTACAGGAGGAACTTCTCGGTCAGGGTGGTCTTGCCGGCGTCCGGGTGGCTGATGATGGCGAAGGTCCGCCGCCGCGCGGCCTCCCGGGCCGCGGTGCCTCCGGCGCTCATCGGCTGCGTCGGGCAGCGCCGGCGAACCGGCCCACCCGTTCGAGCAGGCGCTCGCGCTCGCCTCCTCGGGTTCGCCGTGTCCCGAGCCGGTCGAGCACGTCGAGCACGCTGCGCATCTCCTCCAACGAGAAGCCCAGGGGCTTCATGTGCTTCGCCAGGCACAACCGGCCGACGACGATATCGCCCTTACCCTACCCTCGGGTGAGGGTCGGTCGAGCCGGTCCACCGGTCCAGCCCACCGGCTCTGCGGTGCCGGGGGGCGCTCGCTACGGAGACCCGGGGTACGACCCGGCCGGCGCGACCGCCACCCACTGCACGGTGCGAGCGGTTCGGAAGGTGGCGACCCTGGCCGTCTGCGGCAGGAAGTCCGAGGGGAACTCGATCCGCAACCCGGCGCACGCCTGCCGGACCGGTCTCGGCGGCACCTTCACGGCGGGAACGGCCATGCGACAGCGACCCACCAGCAGGACGTCGCCACCCCTCCCCGGTCCGAACGTGAGGAGGTTCGCCGCCCAGGTCCGGCCCGAGCCGTCGGCGACCACGCCCTGCAACGAGTCCACGCCGAACCGGTGCCGGCCCGTCTGCAGCTCCTCGTGCCCGGGACTCGCGAGCGTGAGCACCGTCGCCGGGCCGGACCCGGGCGACTGGTCCTCGAGCACCTCGAGCCCGCCCTGCAGCAGGGGCATCCACGACGCGTACCGCCCACGGATCGCCGGCCGGATCACCGGCTCCGGCGACTCGCCGGGAACGATCCTCGCCACGACCGGCCGGAGCAGGCTGCGGTGCACGGCACCGGTCGTTGCCGCCACCGGGACCGCCGGAGCCGCCGGCCCGACCGGAACGGCGAACGTGGCCAGCGCGGCGAGCACGAGCACCAAGAGCTCGGCGACGGCACCGGACCGCGTTCGATCCCCTGCGCCGGGCCCGTCGGTCGCTCGCCACCCGGTCGGGCTCGGCTCGATCGGTCTCGACCCCATCGGCGTGCTCCTTCCGCTCAGCGAAGTGCGGCCACGTAACTCAGCGTGCTGAGCAGCAGCCATGACCCGGAGATCATGAGCAACCTGATCATGCTGGTTGGTACATCGCCGTCGCCTATCCGCCTCTTCAAGCGCAACGACAGCACAATTGATATCACCCCCGACGCGACCATGTTGATCGCCGCTGTATAGGCCGCCGACATCCCACTGCAGTACCTAGCAATTCCTCCCCGCCTGGCGCAACCCCCCGGGACCCTCCAGGCAATACCGTGCAAAGTCCGGAAATTTCTTCGCCGGTTCCCCGTTGACGGGCTCGGGCCGTTCCGCGGTCAACGGGGGCCCAAGCGGGTCGGACTTTCCGAGCAATCATCGGAAACACTTCGGATTTCTATTTAGAGATACCCGCAGGGTTTTCTCGCGATCTTTGACGTGTTGACGTTGCCGGATTCGCCCATCACCATGACCCCGGAGCGAGCAGAGGGGAGATCCGATGGAACCGAGCCGCGCCCGAATCACTCGACGAGCACCGGGGTCCGGGGCGCTCCTGCGCCGGTCCCGGACGTGGCTCGCACTCTGCGCGCTCCTCGCCGCGTCCGGTCCGGTGGTCGCCGCCTCGGTCCCCGCCGTCGGCGCGACCGCGCCCACCGTGGCGGGCGTCACCCCGGCCACGGTGCAGCGGGCCCTCGCCGTCGTGAGCCTCGCCCGCGGGGGTGGACCCCTGCGGGTGCTGGCCGTGACGAGCACCCCCGCCGCGATGCCGAGTGG
>JAKAZC010000017.1 GCA_021826655.1 Actinomycetes bacterium
GAGAGCAGGCGGAAGGTGCGATGGACGGCGGCGTCCGATCCGAGTCGGTCCGTCCCACCCGCATCGATCCCGTTGGCCTCAGGCATGGTCATGCGCTCCTCGTTCGGTCCCGGACGCCGGGGTGCCCTCATTCTCCACCATGACCTCGACGGGTCCGGAGCACCGGGCCCGTCGCGAAGGTGCTCTCGCCGGAACCGAGACTGCGGGAACTCTCACGACGCGCCATCGATGACGGGCAGACCGGCGTCCGCTGCCAGATGGGCAGCTGTGCGCGCCAGACCCACCTCGAGGCTGGTCGTCGGCTCCCATCCGAGCTCGGATCGGGCCACCGCGATGTCGGGTCGGCGTCGCGTGGGGTCGTCGGTCGGCAGGGGACGGTGTTCGACGGTCGAGGGTGACCCGAGCAATTCGATGACGGTCCTCGCCAGCTGCAGCACCGTGTATTCGTCCGGGTTCCCGATGTTGACCGGGCCGACGAGGTCGGAGTCGAACATCGCGAGCAGGCCGCGGACCTCGTCCTCGACGTAGCACAGGCTCCGCGTCTGGCTGCCGTCGCCGTAGACGGTGAGCGGCTCGCCCCGCATGGCCTGGAGAAGGAAGTTGGACACCACGCGACCGTCGTCCGGCCGCAACCGTGGGCCGTAGGTGTTGAAGATTCGGACGATGGCGACGTCGGCTCCGCGGGAGCGGTGGTGGGCCATGGTGAGAGCCTCGGCAAACCGCTTTGCCTCGTCGTACACACTGCGAGGGCCGACCGGATTCACCCTGCCCCAGTAGGACTCGGGCTGCGGGTGCACCTCGGGGTCCCCGTAGACCTCGCTGGTTGACGCCATGAGGAACCGGGCCCCGTGGCGCTCGGCCATCTCCAGGCCCCTTCGTGTTCCCTCGCTGCCGACGGCAAGTGTCTCGAGTGGAAGGGCCAGGTAGTCCGGCGGCGACGCCGGGCTCGCAAGATTGCACACGCCGGTGACGGCGCCCTCGACCGGAATCTCCTTCGTGATGTCGGCCTCGACCAATTCGAACCCGGAGCTGCCCTCGAGGTGGGCCACATTGGCACGCCGACCAGTCGAGAAATCGTCGACGCACACTACTGCGTCTCCTCGGGCGACGAGCTGGTCACACAGGTGCGAGCCGAGGAACCCCGACCCGCCCAGCACGACGACCCGTTTACCGGTCCGATCCGCTGATCGTCCACCGCTCGCTCCGCTCACCGGCGTCCGATCCCGACGTAGGAGAATCCGAGTCGTCGGACCTGCGCAGGGTCGAGCAGATTTCGGGCGTCGACCAGCACCGGGCTGACGAGGGCGTCGCGGACCTTCTCGAAGTCGACCCACCGGAATTCGTCCCACTCGGTCAGGACGACCACTGCCGATGCCCCGGCACAGGCCGAGTAGGCGTCGGGGAAGGCCAGGAGCGAACCATGGCTGTCCTCGGGCACGTCGACCCCGGGAACCGGGGCACCGACGGCGCCTTCCGGCACGGCGACCGTCGGATCGTAGGCCCGGACCTCGGCACCGCCGGCCACCAGGCGAAGGGCCACCTCGACGGACGGCGAGTTCCGGAGGTCGTCGGTCCCGGCCTTGAAGGTGAGTCCCCAGACGGCGATCACCGCCCCCGAGAAATCGCCCGGCCCAGTCACCGCGCCCACGTCCGCCCCGGATCCCCGTCCGGATCCCGAATCGGGCAGGGTGGGCGAGGCGGCTGGCGAAGCCGCGACCGCCGCCCGGATCTTGGCGACGACCCGCTCGAACTGCTCGTCGTTGGTGGCGATGGCACCCTTCAGGAACGAGAAGTCGTAACCGGCCTCCTCGGCGATGTGGACGAGTGCCCGGGTGTCCTTCGGAAGGCAGCTTCCACCCCAGCCGGGACCGGGCTTCAGGTACTCGAACCCGATTCGCCTGTCGTACCCGAGACCGAGGATGACATCGCGGACGTCGGCGCCGACGGCCTCGCACAGACCTGCCACCGCGTTGACGAAGCTGAGCTTTGTGGCCAGAAAGGCGTTGGACGCGTACTTGATGGTCTCCGCGGTCGCTGCGTCGGTTATCAGCAGTGGGGCGCGAGTGCCTACGAACAGCTGTCCCACCCGAGCGGCGGCCAGCTGGTCGTCCGCGCCGACTACGATCCGCTCGGGGTGGAGGCTGTCCGGGACGGCCGTCCCCTCGCGGAGGAACTCGGGGTTGGACACCACGTGGATATCGGTGCGGCCCAGCACCCGCTCGACCACGAGCGTGGAGCCGACCGGGACGGTGGACTTGTTGACGATCACCGTGCCGGGTGCCAGATGAGGGCCGATCTCGGCGGCGACGGCCTCCACGTAGGAAAGGTCGGCCGAACCGTCGTCTCCCTGGGGCGTCGGCACGCAGAGGAAGACGAATTCGGCGCCGTCGACCGCTGCGGTCGCGCCGAGGACGAAACTCAGGTTGCCTGCGCGCTGGCCTTCGCGAACGAGCTCCTGGAGGTGCTCCTCGACGATGGGAACCTCGCCCCGCTGCAACATCTCGATCTTGCGAGGATCGGTGTCCCCGCAGATGACCTTGTGCCCGAGATGGGCAAGTGTCGCCGCCGTCGGGAGGCCCACGTAACCAACGCCGATGACGGCCACCGCATGAACGGGTCCGGTGGGGAGCCGCCCGAATGCCGGGTCCTCTGGAGGCCCGGAACGACCCGCGCCTTCCTCGCCTCCGTCGGCGAATCGCATCGAGCTCACTGACATTGCCGGTCACGTCCTATCGGGTGGTCGGAGCCACCGTTCCGGGTGGCGGTCGAACGGGGTCGGTGGTGGCAGGTCACCGCAGGTCGCTTCTCGTCGCTCCAGTGCATCGGCGTCCTCCGGTGACTCCCTGAGCGATTTCGGTCGCGTGGCACGAGATATCCCCTGGACTCATCCTGGTGCATCCGGCTCGTGGACGAAAGGGACCGTCCGCCGGGCCCCTCGAGTCCGGGAGTGGCGAAGGCCCGGGTCGGGAGGCCGGGGAACCGGGGGCCGCCCGAGGGACGGACCCACCATCACGACACCCGTCCCGCGTCCGACCGGCCCTTCACCCAGCCACGGACAACGCTGCGACCAGGCGGGCAAGCGCATCCTCCCAGGGCGGCATCGCCGGGAGCGAGGACAGTCTCATCGCAGCGTTGTCCAGGCGCGAGTTGGCCGGGCGCGGTGCGGGTCGGGGAGGGTCGAGGTCGGCCGTCGAGATCGGTTCCACCCGGGCGGGATCGTGCCCAGCAGCGGCCAACGTGGCCCGTACGAATCCGAACCACGTCGTCTCACCCTGATTCGTGACGTGGAAGGTCCCGGGTCGACGATCGGTCCCGAGCCGCACGATCGCCCGTGCCAGGTCTGCGGTGAAGGTCGGACTGCCGTGCTGGTCGTCCACGAAGCGCAGTGCGCCATCGGTGGACGCGCCGGCCAGCCGGAGCACGGTCTTGACCATGTTTGCTCCGTGGGCCCCGCTCACCCAGGAAGTCCGCACGACTGTCCCGGACGGCCCCGCGATGGACCGAATCTCCAGCTCCCCACCGAACTTGCTTCGCCCGTACACCGACTGGGGGCACGGTTGGTCCCATTCAGCGTAGGGACGGTCCGACCTGCCGTCGAAGACGTAGTCGGTGGAGACGTAGACGATGTGGGCCCCGACCGAGACTGCTGACTCCGCCATGTGGCGGGTTCCCATGGCGTTCACCGCATAGGCGGTGTCGGGATCGGACTCGCACGCGTCGACAGCCGTGTAAGCGCCTCCGTGGAGGATGACGTCGGGGCGGAACCTCTCGACCGCGTCCCGCACGGCGGACCGGTCGATCAGATCCAGGCTGTCGATGTCGGTGGACAGGACCTCGAAGGCGCCTCGGTGCACCGGCGGGAGGAGGGTTCCGACCAGCTGGTGGGCGGGGACGCCGCCCACGGGGATCTCACCGGCGAGCACGTCCCGGACGTCCCGGCCGAGCTGGCCGTTGCCGCCCGTGACCAACACCCGCTGCTTCGGGCTCACCTGCGGACGGCGCCGGCCTCGGGGCCTGCCCAGGCACCCTCGACCACGGGCGCCCGGTCGCGCAGCGGCTCCCACCAGGCGCGGTGCTGGGCGTACCAGGCAACGGTGTCCGCGAGGCCCTCCTCGAACGGGACCGAGGGCTCCCATCCGAGCTCCTTGCGGATCTTGGACGAGTCGAGGAGGTAGCGCCGGTCGTGGCTCGGTCGGTCGGGGACGATCTCCTTGAGCGACTGCGGGCGGCCCGTCGCCTCCAGGACGGCATCGGCGATCTCCTCGATCGAGGCCTCGACTCCGCTGCCCACGTTGTAGGTCTCCCCGACGACGCCGTGCTGGAGCACCAGTTCGATGGCCCGGCAGTGATCATCGACATGGAGCCATTCGCGCTTGTTCTGGGTCGACTTGTAGAGGGGCAACGGGGTGTCGTCGAGTGCACGCGCCGTGAACAGCGGGATGACCTTTTCGGGGAACTGGTATGGGCCGTAGTTGTTGCAGCAGTTCGTGATCGTGGACGGCAGTCCGTAGGTCTCGTGGTAGGCGCGCACCGCGTGGTCACCGCCCGCCTTCGAGGCGTTGTACGGCGTCCGGGGCCGGTAGGGCGTCTCCTCGGTGAAGACCTCGTCGGAGTCGAGCGGGAGGTCCCCGTAGACCTCGCAGGTGGAGATGTGGTGGAACCGTGCGACACCGTGTCGGCGCGCCGCCTCGGCCAGCGCCTGGGTCCCCATGACATTCGTCTGGAAGAACCGGGTCGGGTCGAGGATGGCCAGACTGTTGTGCGACTCGGCTGCGAAGTTCACGATCACGTCGATCTCATGGCGACCGAGCGTGGACGACACCGTGTCCACGTCGCCGATGTCACCCTGGACGAAGGTGATCCGCTCCTCCAGGTCCGCCAAATTGGGCCGGTTCCCCGCGTAGGTGAGCACGTCGAAGGCCACCACTGCGTCGTCGGGATGTCGGCCCACCCAGTAGCGGACGAAGTTGGATCCGATGAATCCGGCGCCGCCGGTCACGAGTAGACGCATAGCCGACCAGCGTAGTCGTCGAGCCCACGTATCCGACCCGGTTCGTGCGGGGCCGGCGATCCCGGTCGTATCGGGGAGGGACTACCGATCGGATCGTCGGTGGCGTGCCGGCTCGGTTGCTCCCACCCGACCGGGTGGACGACTTGGCCCGACCGGGTGGACGCACTGGCGACTGCTCCGGCGACCGACGACGGCCCCGTTTCCGGCAGGCCACCCAGGGACGTCGAGCGACTCAGCCCGCAGGTCGGACGTGGACGACGTCGCCGACCACTACCGCGCGCGGGATGCCGTCCACATCCACCACGAGATGACCGTCGTCGGTCACCGTGGTGGCCGTTCCGAAGAACGACTCATCCGTGAGGTCCACCCGCACCGGTCTCCCGAGCGTCGTGCAGGCGGCCCGCAGGTCCGCGGCCAGACAGGTCCGGCCGGCCACCGTCGCCAATGCCGCCACGCGCGGGACGAGCGCGGCGAGCAGAGCCGCAAGTAGCGCCTCGCGGTCGACCACGGCGCCGACCAGCTGGCGCAACGAACACGCGATCCCCCGGAGCTCGGGCGGCAGCTCCGCATCGGACGCCGGCCAGTTGACATTGACGCCGATCCCGACGACCACCGGGGCGGGCACACCCGTCGCGGTCGATGTCACGTCCGCTTCGGCCAGTACCCCGGCCAGCTTCCTCCCGTCCGGCGTCACCAGATCATTGGGCCACTTGATTCCGACAGTGGGCGGGAGGCGGGGACCGACACCGGGAGCGCTCCGCCCTCCTGGGCACCCGGGGCCTCCCGCCTGACCGCCGCCACCGGGGCCACCCGCCTGACCGCCGCCACCGGCGCCGCCGGGGCCACCGCCGCCGTGGCCGCCGCCACCGCTGACGTCCGATCCGATCGCTTCGGATCCGACGATGACGTCCAGCGCCGCAAGGGCGACGGCAGTCGCGGCCAGGTGGCGTTGGTTCGGACCGAGGTCCGGTCGGAGCAGGACCGACAACAGCAGGTTCGCGCCGGACGGTGCCTCCCAGGTACGCCCGAGCCGGCCCCGACCCGCAGTCTGGTGGTCCGCCACCGCGACCACACCTTCGGGAGCGCCGGCCCGGGCCTCGTCGAGCAGATAGCGGTTCGTCGAGTCCAGGGAGGCGAACCGGCGCACGTCGGTGAACCCGGTCTCCGGCATGGCACACACCCTATGGCCCGTGCCAGTCTGTAGAGCCGGTACGGGCGCTCCGTGCCGTGGCGCCCACCGTGGGCGTGACAGAGTCGTGACAGAGTGGGGACGTCCCACCGTGGGGCGAGATCCCTCCCGGCCGTGCACGGCGGGGGTCGGGGTTCTTCGCCACTCCGATTTCGAAAGGCGCAGCGTGCTCAAGAAGGTCCTCATCGCCAACCGGGGGGAGATCGCCGTCCGGGTCATCCGGACGTGCCGCGAAATGGGCGTCGCCACCGTGGCCGTCTACTCCGAACTCGACCGCGACGCGCTCCACGTGCGCCTGGCCGACGAGGCCTTCGCCCTCGGCGGGCAGACCGCCGCCGAGTCCTACCTGAACACCGACGCGATACTCGACGTCATCGAGCGCTCCGGGGCGGACGGTGTCCACCCCGGGTACGGGTTCTTCTCCGAGAACACCGACTTCGCACGGGCCATCACCGAACGCGGGGTGACCTTCATCGGCCCCCCGCCCGAGGCGATCGAGGTGATGGGCGACAAGATCAGTGCCCGCCACGCGGCGGAGCGGGCCGGTGTGTCGGGAGTGCCCGGACGGACCGACGTCCTGACGTCGGTGGACCAGGTGGTGGCCTTCGGCGACGAATTCGGGTGGCCGGTGGCGATCAA
Organism: Actinomycetes bacterium; assembly: GCA_021826655.1. Next base: position 6,840 of record JAKAZC010000017.1, read on the forward strand.
GGCCGCCTACGGAGGTGGCGGGCGCGGCATGAAGGTCGTCGCCGGTCCCGACGACGCCCCCGAAGCTCTGGAGTCGGCCATGCGGGAGTCGCTGTCGTATTTCGGCCGTGACGAGTGCTACGTCGAGCGCTACCTTGCCTGGCCGCGCCACGTCGAGATGCAGGTCATCTGCGACACCCACGGGAATGCACTGTGGCTCGGCGAGCGCGACTGCTCGGCCCAGCGCCGCCACCAGAAGCTGGTCGAGGAGAGCCCGGCCCCGAACTTCCCGGACGAGGTCCGGGTCGCTATGGGCGAGGCCTCGGTCAAGGTGGCGAAGGCATGCGGTTATGTCAACGCCGGAACCGTCGAGTTCCTGTACCAGGACGGGGAGTTCTTCTTCCTGGAGATGAATACCCGACTCCAGGTCGAGCACCCGGTCACCGAGCTGGTGACCGGGCTGGACCTCGTGGAGTGGCAGCTGCGCGTCGCCTCGGGTGAGGCGCTCGGTTTCGGCCAGGACGAGGTGCAGCGCAACGGACACGCGATCGAAGTCCGCATCAACGCCGAAGACCCGGCCGGAGGAGCTTTCACCCCGTCCCCCGGGACCATCACCCGGATGGTCGCGCCGGGTGGCCCGGGCGTGCGCCTCGACGCTGGCTACGAGTCCGGGGACACCGTGAGCCAGTTCTACGACAACCTGGTGGCCAAGTTGATCGTCTGGGGCCACGACCGCGAAGCGGCGCGCCGCCGGATGCTGCGCGCCATCGACGAGACGGTGGTCGAAGGGGTGGCCACCACGCTCCCCGCCGACGTCGCCATCCTGAGCCATCCGGACTTCATCGCCGCCGAGCATTCGACCAACTGGGTCGAGCAGAAGCTCGACCTGTCGTCGGTCGTCTCGGCCGCGTCGCCCGTCGCACCTGCTCCTGTCGATGGGGCGGAGCCGGCGCCTCGGGTTCTTCGGGACGTCACCGCCGAGGTGGACGGGCGTCAGTACCGGGTCAAGTTGTGGGTCCCCGATCTGGGCGATGCCGTGACCGTGCAGGCGGCCACCGCATCCGGACGGGGCTCGGGCCCGAAGCGGCCGAAGGCCGCGGCCGCCGGAGCGGGGTCGGGTACTGTCGCCGTCCCCATGCAGGGGACCATCGTCAAGGTGCTGGTGGCCGCGGGCGACACGGTCGAGGTCGGTCAGACGGTCTGCGTCCTCGAGGCCATGAAGATGGAGAACAACGTCAATGCCGAGAAGGCCGGGACCGTCAAGGAGGTCCGTGTGGCGGCGGGCGAGTCGGTCGGTCCGGGCGACGTGATCGCCGTCATCGAGTAGTCAGGGCGCCAGCTCCGGCGCCGCCATCGAGTCGGAGGAAGCCGTATGCCGGAGGCCCGCACATCGTCCGACGTCCCCGCCAAGCGTGCGGTCCAGGCGGTCGTCGACGCCGCCCTCCCGGATCTGCTCCGGCTGAGTCACGAGATCCACGCCCATCCGGAGCTCTCCTACGAGGAAGTCCGGTCCTCCGCCCTGGCGGCGGCGGCACTCGAGCGCGGCGGATTCACCGTGACCACAGGTACGGCCGGCCTTCCCACCGCATTCACCGCCGAGATCGGTTCGGGCCCCCTGGTGCTCGCCTTCTGCGCCGAGTACGACGCCCTCCCGGACGTCGGCCACGCCTGTGGGCACAACATCATCGCCGCATCCGCGGTGGGCGCCGGGATCGGGCTCCTCCCGTTGGCCGACGAGCTCGGCTTGACCGTCCGAGTGGTGGGCACACCGGCCGAGGAGGGCGGCGGCGGCAAGGTCGTGATGCTGGAGCGGGGCGTCTTCGACGACGTCCACGCCGCGATGATGGTCCACCCATGGCCGAACGACCGCCTCGAGGCCACATGCCTCGCCGTGTCCCACTTCGACGTCGAGTACACGGGGCGGGCGGCACATGCCTCCGCAGCCCCCTGGCAGGGAATCAACGCCGGCGACGCCATGGTGATCGCCCAGGTGGCTCTCGGACTGCTCCGCCAGCAACTCCTGCCCGGGAACCAGATCCACGGCGTGGTCACCAACGGTGGCGAAGCCGCCAACATCATCCCGGCACGCGTCTCCGGCCGATTCATGGCCCGCGCCCTCACGCTCCCTGGTCTCGAGCAGCTCGAGCGCAGGGTCCGGGCATGCTTCCGGGCCGGGGCCCAGGCCACCGGTGCCGACGTGGGATTCACCCGGCTGGCACCCGACTACTCCCACATGGAGAGTGATCGGGGTCTGCTCGACCGCTACCGTTCGAACGCAGAGGCCTTGGGGCGCCGGTTCACCCTCGACGATGAAGGAGCGGCCCGACCTACGCTCTCGACGGACATGGCCAACGTGTCGCTGGCCGTGCCCACCATCCACCCGTTGCTCGCGATCGACGCCTGTGGATCCGTGAACCATCAGCCCGAATTCACAGCAGCATGTGTCACCCCGTCCGCCGATACCGCCGTCCGCGACGGTGCCCTCGCCCTCGCCTGGACCGCCATCGACGCAGCCGCCCCCGGCGAGCTGCGCAACCGGCTCCTCGCCGGGGACGGCGCCTGACTACTCGAGCGATTCCCGGCAGTCCTCAACTGGCCGCCGGGGCCGGGGCCGGGGCCGGGGATGCCAGCGCACCCTATCCCGGCGGACGTCACCGACGCCGAGCCCGACACCCACTCCCGCCGGCAAGTCGACCCCCGGCAGGTGGACTGGCGGACGGGCCTCCCCTCGGCCGTTCTCCTCGGCCGTTCTCCTCGGCCGTTCCCCTCGGCCGTTCTCCTCGGCCGTGCTCCTCGGCCGCTCTCCTCAGCCGTTCGGGTGGAACTCCCCGAACACGCCCCGCAGCACGTCCGACACCTCACCGACCGTGGCCATCCTGGAGAGCGCCACCTTCATCGGGAGGAGCAGGTTCTGCGTTCCCCGGGCCGCCGCCTCGACGTCGGCGAGTGCCGCGTCGACACCCGACTGGTCGCGTTCGGCGCGCACCCGCCCGACCGCTGCGACCTGGGACCGCTGGAGCTCGGCATCGATCGGGAAGACCTCGCCCGGAACGCCGTGCTCGTCCACGAACTTGTTCACCCCGACGACCACCTTGTGGCCACTGTCGACGTCTTTGGCGTAGGCATAGGCCGCCTGCTCGATCTCCTGCTGCATGTACTGGGCCTCGATGGCGTCGACCGCGCCGCCCATCGAGTCGATGCGCTCGAGGTACTCCCAGGCCCCCCGCTCCACCTCGTCGGTCAACGACTCGACGAACCACGAGCCGGCCAGCGGATCGACTGTGTCCGCGATCCCCGACTCGTAGCCGACGATCTGCTGGGTACGCAGGGCGATCTCGGCGGCGTGTTCGGTGGGAAGTCCGAGGGCCTCGTCGAATCCGTTCGTGTGCAGGCTCTGGGTACCCCCGAGGGCGGCGGCCAGGGCCTGGACGGTCACCCGCACGATGTTGTTCTCGGGCTGCTGGGCCGTGAGGGTCGATCCACCGGTCTGGGTGTGGAAACGCAGGAGCAGTGACTTCTCGTCCTCGGCGCCGAACCGCTCGGTCATGATCCGGGCCCACATCCGGCGGGCTGCCCGGTACTTCGCCACCTCCTCGAACAGGTTGTTGTGAGCGTTCCAGAAGAAGCTCAGCCGCGGGGCGAACTCGTCGACCGCGAGGCCGGCGGCGAGCGCCGCTTCCACGTAGGCAATGCCGTTGGCGAGCGTGAAGGCGATCTCCTGGACTGCCGTGGAGCCGGCCTCTCGGATGTGGTAGCCGGAGATCGAGATGGTATTCCATGCCGGAAGATGCTGGGCGCAGTAGGAGAAGGTGTCTGTCACCAGTCGCATCGACGGACGGGGTGGGTAGATGTAGGTGCCCCGGGCCACGTACTCCTTGAGGATGTCGTTCTGGATGGTGCCGCCCAGAAGCTTCGGGTCGACATCGTTCTCCTCCGCTACGAGTTGGTAGAAGAGCAGGAGGATGGCCGCCGTCGCGTTGATCGTCATCGAGGTGGTGACCCTGTCGAGGGGCAGGCCGGCAAGCAGCGACCGCATGTCCTCGAGGCTGTCGATGGCGACACCGACTTTGCCCACCTCTCCCTCTGCCCGGGGGTGGTCCGAGTCGTAGCCCATCTGGGTGGGCAGGTCGAAGGCGCACGACAGGCCCGTCTGACCGGCGTCGAGCAGGAACTTGAACCGTTGGTTGGTCGCCTGCGCCGTTCCGAATCCGGCGTACTGACGCATCGTCCACAGGCGTCCCCGGTACATGTCGGGGCGGATGCCCCGCGTATAGGGGAACGAGCCCGGAGCCCCCAGTCGCTCAGCTGGGTCCCATCCGCTCAGCGCGTCGGGTCCGTAGACCGGCTCGATGGTGATGCCGGAGTCGGTGACGCGCTCGTTCGAGGGCTTGCCGGAGGAGTGGTCAGATGCCATGGGCCACAGGTTACGGGCATCCCGTGCGGCCGAGGAAACCAGGCACCCGGGGCCCCCGCCTGGGTTCGGGGGTCGGCCCGTGCTCCGCGGGGAGCGACCGCTCGGGACCCCGGACGTCGACGGACCGGCGCCTGGATCCGACGTGCCCGACGTGCCCGACGTGCCCGGGCTTGCCGGGTGGTCCGCTGCAGGGGCGCTCTTGGGCGATCAGCCGGCGGGCGCCTCGATCGCGTGCGGCATGCACAGGTCGTCGTACTCGGCGATCACGATCTCGGCGGCGTCGGGCCCGCAGGCCGGGCACGCGGGGTCACGACGGACCTTGAAGGTTCGGAAGCTCTGCTCGAGGGCGTCATAGGCGAGGAGCCGTCCCTCCAGGGTGTCGCCGATCCCGAGGAGGACCTTGATGGCCTCCACGGCCTGGATGGAACCGACGATACCGGGGAGCACGCCGAGCACACCGGCCTCGGAGCAGCTCGGGGCGAGTTCGGCGGGGGGTGGCTCGGGCAGGAGGCAGCGGTAGCAGGGACCCTCGTAGGGATGGAAGACCGTGGCCTGGCCCTCGAACCGGAAGATGGACCCGTGGATCACTGGGATCCGCTTCAGGAGCGACGCATCGTTCACCAGGTATCGCGTCGGGAAGTTGTCGGTGCCGTCCACGATGACGTCGTACCCGTCGATGATGTCGAGGATATTGTCCGCGCCGAGCCGCACGTCGTAGGTGACCACGTTGACGTCCGGGTTGATGAGCGTGAGCGTCTTCTTGGCCGAGTCGACCTTGCGGTCGCCGATCCTGTCGGTGTTGTGCAGGATCTGGCGCTGCAGGTTCGACGCGTCGACCACATCCATGTCGATGATCCCGAGCGTGCCGACCCCGGCTGCGGCCAGATAGAGGGCGGCGGGAGACCCGAGACCGCCGGCCCCCAGGAGGAGGACCTTCGAATCGAGGAGCTTCAGCTGGCCGATCTCACCGACCTCCGGCAGGAGCAGATGGCGTTGGTAGCGATTGCGCTGCTCGGGCGACAGGGCGCGGGGGGCCGTCCAGGCCCGTCCCTCGTCCTTCCATCGGTTGAACCCGCCCATGACCGAGGCGACGTCGAGGTAGCCGAGCTGCTGCATCGTGTCGGCGGCGAAAGCAGAACGCACGCCGCCCGCGCACAGGACCAGCACGTGGGCCGACTTGTCGGGGATCCGGCCCTCGATCGAGGACTCGAGGTTGCCCCGGGGCAGGTGGATCGAACCGGCGAGTGCGCCCTGCTCGTATTCGTCGGGCTCGCGCACGTCGAGGAGGATCGTGCCCGGGCGGGCCAGCTCCTCCTCGGCCTCGGCGGTGGTGACTTCACGGACGGCCGCCTTGGCGGCGGCCAGCATCTCTCTGAAGGTGGGCACAGCGGTCTCGTTTCCTCGGCGACGGCGCTACGACAGGCACAAACACTACCAGTGGGGTCGACATTCCCTGATCGACCGCGGTTGCGGTTAGCGCCGGGATCCCCGGCCCGTACCGGGACCGGTCGGCCCCTCGGGACCGGTCGACGTGCGGCGATCCGGAAGACCGGACACCGAATCAACCGGTCGAGACGAAGCCGGGGGGCGGGATGGTCCCCGCTCCGGTCGACAGGCAACCGGCCAGCACCGATGGGTCGGCGGGCGCAGCGAGCTTCGGGGGCCTGAGGAAGTGAGGCGGGGCGGTCAGGTCCACCGAGTCGAGCAGGTCGTCGGCCGCGGCGTCCCGGTTGGTGAGGGCAGGCAGGTTCCATTTCGTCTCGATGAGCTTGAGTACCGAGGTGTGGTCGTGGACCACGTGGGATACGTAGTCCGGCCTGGCGTAGGGCGACACGATTCCGGCCGGTACACGGAACCCGTAGCGGTCGAAGGACCCCGGCGTGCCACCCGGCGGAACATCGGGCGGAACTGCGTCAGGCACCGCAGCGGAGGGCGGCGGCACGTGGTCGTAGTAGCCGCCGCTCTCGTCGTAGCACCAGACCAACAGGGTGTGGGGCCACTGCGGCGACGCCAGGACCGCATTGACCACCTGGGCCAGGAACTGGTCACCGTACTGCACGTCCTGCGGGTCCTCCTCGGACTGCTTGCCGAAGTCGGGGTCGACCATGCTGACCGCCGGCAGGGTGCCGGCGGCGGCATCCGACAGGAAGGTGGCGTTGGACGCCAGGTGGGAGCTGAACCCGGGCAGTGACGCCTGGTACGACCAGATCAGTGACGACGGCAGCGACGAGTAGTAGTTCTTCCACGAGATGCCGTGGGCGTCGAGGGCCTGGAACACCGTGCCGTTTGGCGGGGCGGCGGCCGGGAAGATGTCCGTCAGCAGCCCGAGCGAAGTGCCGGCCATGAGGAATCGGCGATTCGGATAGGTCTGGGCACCGACCGAGCAGAAATAGCGGTCACACACCGGGAAGGTGGCGGCCAGCGAGTTGGTGAAGGGGAGCACGGAGGGTTCGAGGTAGCCCATAGCCACGGGGCCGCTCTGACTTCCGGCGAACCCATCGAGCTTTCCGCCGGCGTAGGAAGCCCAGAAGGCGTCCCAGGTGTTGTACGGGTGCCCGTCGGGCTGGCAGGGGGTGGGCATGGGGAACGCACGCAGTACCGAGTCCCCCCCGGGCGGCGGGACCGCCGATGTCGCCGGCCACGGGTTGGTGGCCGTCGGTCGGCCGGCCTTGTCCAGCACGAAGCCCTCGCCCCGGCCCCGCTGCATCCCGAGCACGTTGTCGTATGAGTGGTTCTCCATCATCACGATGACGATGGTGGAGATCAGCGGCAACTGGTCGGTACCAGGCGCCGCTCCGGGGTTCACACGCGTGCCCGGACCGGACCGTCCGGGTCTCGCCCGGGTGGTGGGCGTCGGGCCAGGCCCTCCGCCGGTCGAGCCGGTGGATGCCCGCGACGACGCAGGCGAGGACGAGCACGCGGCGAGCCCCAGCGCGGCCGCCCCGGCGATCCCGCCGAGGACCGTCCGACGCGACAACCGTTGTGAGTCACCCATTCCCGCGACCCTAACGAGGCTCGAACCGGGCGACAAGCGACCGGCCCCGCCGTCGCTGCGCCGCCAACCGCGGGCACCGGTCCATGGACCCGCACGCCGTGGAGGTAGCGTTCGCCGGGTGGAGCTGAGCGAGGCGGTTCGCCGACGGCGTATGACCCGGAACTTCACCGGTGCGCCCCTCGACCGCGCGCTCATCGACGACCTGCTGTCCCTGGCGCTGCGGGCACCGTCTGCCGGGAACACGCAGGGCCGCGAGTTCGTCGTGCTCGAAGGGCCCGACGAGACCGCCGGATACTGGGACTCCACCACCGACGCCGACTGGCGGGCGAGGTCCCGGCGCTTCGCGGGGCTGGCACGGGCACCGGTGGTGGTCCTGGGTTTCGGCGATCCCGGCGCCTACGTCGAGCGGTACCGCGAGGCCGACAAGTCACGGGGTGACGGAGTCGAGGTCGACTGGGTCGTCCCCTTCTGGCACGTGGACACGGCCTTCGCCGTGCAGACCCTGTTGCTGGCCGCCGTCGACCGCGGCATCGGCGCAGCGTTCCTCGGCAACTTCCGTGGCGAGGACGCGCTCAAAGACGCTCTTGGTGTGCCGTCGGGACGACGGTGGATCGGGGCCGTGCTACTGGGTGAGGCGGCGACCCCAGACCCCCCGACGTCCTCTGCCCTCCGGCCGAGGCGCCCGGCCGACGACGTGGTGCACAGAGGCGGCTGGTAGGGGCACCCCGCCGTCGGGACTGCGCAGGCGACCGGCACCGGCGACAAAGCGTACGATGCATCCGGGCCGGCGGTTCCGTGGATGGGTACCTCGTTCCGTCGGTTCGAGCATGATCGACGATACAGAACCGCCCGAAGGAGCCCGCCATGACCGACATCGCCGTCGAACCCGTCATAGGAACCCAGGGACCGCCGGCAGCCCGGCCGGCATCGACCCCACCTCCTGGAACCGGCGGACACCCACCACCTCCCGTCCCGAGTTTCAACATCGTCCCGGTCCGGGCGCTGCCCGTCGTGGCCGTCGCTCTGATCGGACTGATCGTCGCCATCAGCTCCGACAACCTGTGGGCACTCACGTTCTTCCATGTCGCCGGCGGCGGCCTGTGGACGAGTCTCGACCTCTTCCTCGGGCTCGTCCTCGGACCGATCATGGGATCGATGACGATCCCGTCCCGGGTCGAATTCACCACCAAGTTCATGCCACGGATGCTGCTGATCATGCCGACGCTCGTTGCCGTGACGCTTGGCGCCGGGTTCCAGCTTGCCCGCCACATCGGAAACCTCGATGCCTCGTACCCGCACCACGGTTGGCTGGTGGCGTCGATGGTCATTGTGGGCGTCATGGCCGTGATCGCACTCGGCCTCCTCGAGCCGGCCAATCTCGCCGTACTGTTCGAGCTCAAGAAACCACACCCCAACGGCGAGCGGATCGGGCGCCTCATGAAGGTCTTCATCTATACGGCCGGGATCACCGGCGTCCTGCAGATCGCCACGATCGTGATCATGACCTTCCTGGCGAGCAGATGACGTCGACCGCCCCCACCCCGGTACCCGGCTTCGCCGAGCCCGACGCCGAGGACCTCCGCCAGTCAGATCTGCCGCCGGTGATGCCCGTCGCCATCGTCACGCTTGCGCTCATCGTGTCGGGCGGAGTCACGGTAGCCGCCCAGTACGGCCGGGCCGCCAATTCGGCCATTCCGACGGTACTGCTGGGCGTGGCCGCCGTCCTTCTCGTGACGGACGCCGTGCTCCTCGCCCGGATCCGGGAATTCGCCTGGCCGGTGTTCTTCCGAGTCCTGGGCTGGGCGCTCCTGGCATATCTCGTGATCGCCGGAATCCTCGAGTACGTGTTCGTGTACGACCACACCCCAGCGCGGCTGCTCACCTTGTTCAGCTTCCTGCTGTTGCTGTTCGCTGTGGACGTGCCGCTGATGCTGGCGTACTCGGTGGCTCGCTGGCAACCGGTCGACGCGACGTAGCCCCAGCCGACCCCGCGCGGTCCGATCGTGCGGATCGTTTCGTGGGTCGACGCGACCGTTATCCCGTCCCACCCGGGCGCCATGCCTGCCTTGGACATGGGTGGAACCCTCGTGGGGAATGCCTCCCTCATCGGACTGACTGCGCCAACCGGTCCAGGTGCTACCGGCAAGGCGTAGGCCGTGGGAGGGGCCGGTGTCCGGTGGGGCCGGAGACCGTCGGTTCGCCTCGGAGGACCGACGGTGTACGGAAGTCGTGCAAGGTAGCCGGGCAGGTGGCCGGCAAGTCGGGCGCACCAGGGTGACTCCACCAACGCACGCCAGCCCCGAACCAGGAGACCGACATGTCCGACACCGCCGCCGTCCCGCACCCCTCCGGATTCCCCCGCACCCGCCCGACGGAGGCGATCGGCCAGCACCGACCCCCTCCGCTGGACCGAACCGGGGAACCGACACTCCGGATCGTCCCATGGGTGGACCCGGTGGCCGACCCGCACGGCGTGCACCCGTGCAG
>JAKAZC010000321.1 GCA_021826655.1 Actinomycetes bacterium
TACCTCCAGCGGAAGGCTCGCCGGGGGCCGACGTTCCGCGAGGCCCTCCTGATGCACGCCGTGGGCCGCATCGCCTATCGGGGGGCCATCGACAGCGTGCAGGTCAGCTGGGTGAAGATGGGCGTCCCCGGGGCCCGCCAGGTCCTGCGGGCGGGGGCCAACGACCTGGGCGGCACGCTGATGGACGAGAACATCTCGCGGGCCGCCGGGGCGAGCCACGGTCAGCGGATGGGCGTCGAGGAGCTGGCGGAGCTCGTGGCGCCCTTGGGACGGCCGCTGGTGCAGCGCACCACCCTCTACGGCAGGGTGGCGGCGGCCGGCGCCCGGTGACCCTCCTGGAGGGGGCGGACCGCCCGGACCGGGCGGTCATCGAGTCGGCGTTCGAGGCGTTGGCCGGCGGCCGGCCGCTGTCGGGGACGCAGGGCGATCTGGTGCGGTCGATGCTGGCCACGCTCTGGGACCTGGCGCGGGAGGGGATCGCCGTCGGCGACCTCAAGATCGCCGACGCGGCGCTGGCCGAGATGGCCGAGGCCTTCCGGGTCTTCCGCCCGTACCGGGCGGTGCGCAAGCTCACCATGTTCGGCTCGGCCCGCACCGAGCCCGAGGACCCCGTGTACGTGCTGGCCCGGAACCTGGCGGCCCATCTGGCCGAAGCCGGGTGGATGGTGGTCACCGGGGCCGGCCCGGGGATCATGGCCGCGGGGACGGAAGGGGCGGGCCGGGACCGCTCCTTCGGGGTCAACATCCGGCTGCCCCACGAGCAGGGGGCAAACCCGTTCATCGCCCAGGACCCCAAGCTGGTGGAGATGCGCTACTTCTTCACCAGGAAGCTCATGCTCATAAAGGAGTCCCACGCCTACGCCGTGCTGCCGGGCGGCTTCGGCACCCTCGACGAGTGCTACGAGCTCCTGACCCTGCTGCAGACGGGCAAGGCCGAGCCCGCCCCCGTCGTGCTGGTCGAGACCGACGGGGGGACCTACTGGAAGCGCTGGCAGCACTTCGTCGAGCACGAGGCCATCCGGCCGGGCTACGTGTCGCCCGAGGACTCCGCACTCTTCCGTGTCGTCACGACGGTCGAGGAAGCGGCGGCCGAGGTGCTGGGCTTCTACCGCAATTACCACTCGTGCCGGTGGGTCGGCGACCTGCTGGTCCTGCGACTCCAGGTGGCGCCGACGGCAGCCGAGATCTCGACCCTGGCCAAGCAGTTCAGTGACATCATCGTGTCGGGGACGATCAGGAGCGTGGCCCCGTTACCGCCGGAGCGGACCGGCCGCGACTTCCTCGAGCTGCCGCGCGTGGCCCTTCGCTTCGACCGCGTCCATTACGGGCGACTTCGCCTTCTCATCGACGCCTTGAACGAATGCACGGGCTGACCGGCCAGGCGGAGGGGCCGGCCCCGAGGGCACCCACCTCCACCGACCGGGGCCACCCCGGAGGCGCCACGCTCCGTACGTGTGCATGTCGTGATGGACCTTGCAGACCCGGGCGAGGTTGTCGATCGAGGTGAGGCCGCCACGGGCGTAGTCGGTGCGCCAGTGGTCGATCTGCAGTCCGAGCGCCGCGTCGCAGCCCGGCACGACGCACACCGGATCACGTTGCAGGAGCGCGATGCGGACGGCCGTTGGGACCGTGCGCGTCGTGCTGGTGACGGTGAGGACGTCGTGGCCGTCGGTCACGAGCACGTTGAGCAGCGAGTCGTCCATGAGCTGCCGGGCCGTGTCCACCGAGACCGTGCCCACGCCGGCGATCTCGCACTGCTCGCCGTCGGCAAGGTACCCGCGCCGCAGGGCCGTGGCGTCGACCCGGACGAGGACTCGTGCTCCGGGCCCGCCGCCCGGCTCCGCTCGGGCCCCCAGGACCAGGTCGACGAGGGCATCGGCGAGGTACTGGGCGTGGCCCTCGTGGTTGCCGGCGGCCCGGGCCGAGTCGAAGATGCGCTGAGCCCTCGCTTCGAGTCGGGCGGCGCACCTGCCCCAGTCGGCATCGGTCAGGGAGAACGTCCCCTCGACACCGCCCCGCGGCGACGACCAGACCCGGAGGTGGCGACCCGTGTGGGCCCTGGCATCGCGAGCCGCGGCCTCTTCCTGGCGAAGGGAGGCCCACCGGGCCCGGTCTGCCTCCTGGCGCAGCCTCTTGAAGGTATCGGTGCGGGCCACTTCCAGCAGGGCGTCCGCCGCCTCCGGGCGAACGGCCGCCGCGCCGGCGACCTCCTTGACCTGAGCACCTGAGAGGTGGCCGGCGACGAACGCATCCTTGACCGCCGGCAGGTCGTCCAGCTGTCGCGCCGTCTGCAGGACGTCCAATGCTCTGCCCTTGGGCTCGCCGGCCACCGAAGCCAGCCAGTCGCCGGCGTCGCGGTGGCCGACGTCCCGGTAGGCCCCGGTCTCCTCGACCCGCCTGGCGAAGAGGGCTTTTCCCGCCGCGCCCACCTTCTCCAGCTCCACGAAGAGCCGGGCGAGCTCGGCGGCGTCCGGCGCGCCGATGTCCTCCGGGCGGCAGGAGGTCAGCAGTGCGCGCGCCTCGCGCACCAGGCAGCCGACCTCGGATACGAACATGGGTGCGATGGTAGAGGCGGGGTGTGACACGCCGGTTGCGGGTGGGGCCACGGGAGCAGGGACGCCCAGCCCGCCGGTTCCCGGCCGGCCGGCACCGAGCCGGCCGGCCCGCGATCAACGCGTGTCGCCGAGGTCCGACGGACGCTCAGACAGGAGGGCCGCGGCCTTCTGGACGGACCGCCGGGCCCGGGTGATCCGCCGTTCGAGGGCCTCGGCCTCGGCCCGGTCGGGCTCGTCGGGGTCGGCCGCCGCCCGCAGGCGGTCGAGGGCCAGGTCGGCCAATTGCTCGGACAGGTCGGCCAGCTGCTCGGCGAGCGAGGCGAGGGCGTCGTCGACGGTGGACACGGCGGGCCGCGGGTCAGTCGCCGGCGGGGCGCTCGACGGTGACGACGTCGAAGCGCCCCTCGGCGTGATCGGCCCGCAGCGCCATCTTGTCGAACTTGCCGACCGACGTCTTGGGCAGGGTCGGGAGGAATGCCCACCGCTCGGGCAACCACCAGCGCGCCACCCGGACCTGAAGGAAGTCGACGAGCTCGGGCGCCGTCGGGGCCTTCCCCTCGGCGGGGACGACGCAGACCAGCGGCCGCTCCTGCCAGTGGGCGTCGGGCACGGCGATCACCGCCGCCTCGAAGACGTCGGGGTGGGCCATCACCTGCCCCTCGAGCTCGACCGACGAGATCCACTCGCCACCGGACTTGATGACGTCCTTGGTCCGGTCGGAGATCTGCATGAACCCCCGGGCGTCGAGGGTCCCGACGTCCCCCGTCCGGAGCC
>JAKAZC010000322.1 GCA_021826655.1 Actinomycetes bacterium
GGCGCCGCACCTCGCGGACCAGATCGCCCAGCCGTTCGAGGTTCTCGCCGGTCCCCTCGAGCCGGCGCTCGGCCCGCTCGCGCCGGCGGCGGTGCTTGAGCACCCCCGCCGCCTCCTCGATGATCGACCGCCGGTCCTCGGGTCGGGCGTTCAGCACGGTGTCGAGCTGACCCTGCCCGACGATCATGTGCTGCTGCCGCCCGACCCCGGAGTCCGACAGGAGGTCCTGAATGTCGAGCAGGCGGCACGCGGTCCCGTTGATCGCGTACTCGCTGTCGCCGGACCGGAACAGCGTGCGGGTGATCGTGACCTCGGCCATGTCCACCGGCAGGCGCCCCGAGCCGTTGTCGATGGTGAGGGACACCTCCGCCCTCCCCAGGGCGGGCCGGCTGGAGGTGCCGGCGAAGATGACGTCCTCCATCTTCTGCGAGCGGAGCGACCGCGGCCCCTGGGCGCCCAGCACCCACGTCACCGCGTCGACGACGTTCGACTTCCCGCTCCCGTTCGGCCCCACCACCACGGTGATCCCGGGCTCGAACTCCAGCACCGTCGGGTCCGCGAACGACTTGAACCCCTTCATGCTGAGGGATTTCAGGAACATCGCAGCGACCCTACCAACCCGGGCCCCGCCCGCCCGGAACCCCTTCCGGGCGGGCGGGTCCGGTCAGACCTGGCAGTGCTCGCAGAAGTACGTCGATCGACCCGCCGCCTTCGTACGGACGATGAGGTTCCGGCAGCGACGGCAGGGCTGCCCCTCGCGGTCGTACACCTGGTGGGAACCCTGGTAGTCCCCGACCTCGCCGAACAGGTCACGGTACTGCTCGTCGGCCAGCGTCGAGCCGCGGTGCTTGATGGCGTCGGCCAGCGTCTCCACCATGGCCCGGTACAGGCGACGCACCTCCGTCGTCGAGAGGCTGTCCGAGGCCCGGTCGTAGCGGAGCCCGGCGGCGAAGAGGATCTCGTCGGAGTACAGGTTGCCGATCCCCGCGGCGAAGGACTGGTCCATCAGCAGGGACTTCAGACCCGAGCGGTGCTGGCGGAGCATCACCGCGAAGCGGTCCCAGCTCATCATGTCCTCGATCGGATCGAAGCCCAGGTGGGCGAGCTCGGGGATCGCCCGCCGGATGGCGGCGCCGTCGTTGGCCGTCCCCGTCGACGCGAGGGCGGGCGCACCGGGGCTGCCGTCGGGCTTGGGTGGGGGCATCGACACGAACATCTCCCCGAAGGTCCTCGGGTCCACGTAACGCAGCTCGCCGCCCTGGGTGAAGGTGATGACCACGTGGGTGTGCTTCGGCCGCGGCTCCTTCACGCTCTTCACCCGGAGGAGCTGACCGCTCATGCCCAGGTGGACGACCAGCGTGTCGCCGCTGTCGAGCGTCATCAGCAGGTACTTGCCCAGGCGGCCGATCGCCTTTATGGTCCGCCCCTCCAGCAGCGCCCTGAAGTGCTTCGCGCTCGGGTGGCGGCGCACGGACCGGCCGTTGGCGACCGCGACCGCCTTTATCTTCCGGCCGACGACCTCTTTGGACAGGTCGAGGCGGAGGGTTTCGACCTCGGGCAGCTCAGGCACCGGGCTCGCCGTCCCCCGCGCCGGCCGGCTCGATCCGCTGGAACGCCAGCCAGGCCTGGCGGGCGGCGTCCTGCTCGGCGTCCTTCTTCGACGTTCCCTGGCCCACGCCCCAGCTGGTGCCGCCCACGCTCACCTCCGCCACGTAATGGCGGTCGTGGTCGGGCCCCGACCCGGTGACCGAGTACCGGGGCGGCCCGGCCCCGTTGCGCACGGTCAGCTCCTGCAACCGGCTCTTGTGGTCGAAGTCGTCGGGCTCGTGGGCCGCCCGTTCGATCCGGTCCCCGAGCAGCGCCAGCACGAACGACCCGGTCTCGGCCCATCCCGCGTCGAGGTAGACGGCCCCGATCACGGCCTCGAGCGCGTCGGCGAGGATGGAGACCTTGCTCCTACCCCCCGACGCCTCCTCCCCCTTGCCCAGCAGGAGCACCTCGCCGATCCCGAGGTCCTCGGCCATCTCGGCGAGGACCTTCGAGTTCACGACCGCCGATCGCACCTTGGCCAGCTTCCCCTCGGGGAACTCGGGGTAGGCGAGGTAGGAGTGCTGGGCGACCACCAGGCCGAGCACGGCGTCACCGAGGAACTCGAGCCGCTCGTTGGACAGGGCGCCGTCCTGCTCACCGCACCAGCTCCGGTGGGACAGGGCACGGAAGAGCAGCGTCGGGTCGGAGAACCGGCGCCCGAGGCGACGGGCCAGGAGGTCCGCCCGGTGGTCGACGCTCCCCACGAGCCCCGCGTCAGCCCGCCCCGAGTTTCGCCACGACGTAGTCGACGGCATCTCGCACCGTCCGGAGATCCTCGAGGTCCTCGTCATCGATCCGGAAACCCGCACTTCGCTCCCCCAGTTCCTCCTCGAGCCCCTCGACCAGCTCGATCAGGGCAAGGGAGTCGGCGTCGAGGTCCTCCACGAACGACGCGCCCTCGGTGATCGTGGACGGGTCGGTCTCGAGGATGTCGGCCAGCTGCTCCCTGATCAGCTCGAAGACCGCCTGGCGGTCGAGCGGCGCTCGGTCGGTGTCGGTCTCTCCGGGCAATGCGGCTCCTGGTCGTCGGGGTCTCGAACCGGCCCTCGCGACGAATGGCCGGCTGTTCGAATGCTACCGGCCCGGCATTGTCGGCGCAGCAAGGGCCCTCGATGACGGAATACGGCGCGTAAGCCATGATCGAAGACAAGATCCGGCTGGTTCGCCGCTCGTAGGACCTATCTCAACCGACCCCGGGGCCGGCCGGGGCACCGGCGACCGAGGCCGCCACGTGGTCGACGAACCCGCCCTTCGCCAGGTCGTAGGCGACTCCGACCGCGTTCGACACGGCGAGCGTCGACGAGGACCCGTGGCTGATCACGCAGACACCGTCGACTCCCAGCAGCATCGCGCCACCCGTCGCCTCGGGGTCGAGCTGGCTGGCGATCGGCTCGAGGTACGGCATGAGCCGGGCCGCGGCGGCCCGGGTCGTCTCGTCGGTGCCGAAGACCGCGGCCAGGGCGTCGAGCAGGTACCGCACCCCGCCCTCCAGCGTCTTCAACGCCACGTTGCCGGTGAAGCCGTCGGTCACGATGACGTCCACCGGGGCCCCGAGCAGGTCCCGGCCCTCCACGTTGCCGGCGAAATTGAGCACGCCCTCGCCGGCCAGCCGGGACAGCAGGGCGTGCACCTCCTTCACCAGGGGCGTCCCCTTCGTCGCCTCCTCCCCGATGGAGAGGAGGCCGACCGACGGCTCGCCGACGCCGAAGCGCTCCGCGACGTACGCCGCCCCCATCAG
>JAKAZC010000018.1 GCA_021826655.1 Actinomycetes bacterium
CTGGAGTGCGTGGTCATGGGAGCGGGGCGCTGCCTCGACTCCTTCGACGAGCTGCGCGACGTCTTCGCCGCCGCCGACCGCTGAGCGGCGGTCCCCGGGGGGTCCTCCCCTGTCCGGCTCACCCGGGATCGGCCAGCAGGTCCTCGGCCACCTGGCGGACCTGCCAGTCGCGGTCCTCGAGGCAGCGGCGGAGGGCGGCGGTCACCTCGGGGCCGTCGAACGCGGCCAGCGCGGTGGCGGCCCGGCGGCGGATGGCCGGCTTGTCGTCCAGCGCGGCCAGGACCGCTGGAAGCCCGGACGGGTCGCCGATGGCACCCAACGCGGCCACCGCGGCCTCCCGGCAGAGCGGGTCCCGGTGCCCGCCGTCCCGTTCCGCCACGTGCGAGAGGGCCTCGATCGCGCCGGCAGCGCCCTGCTCGCCGAGCGCCCACGCCGCCGCCTCGACGACGGAGCTGTCGGCGTCGGCCAACAGGTCGACGAGCGGCACCCGGGGACGGCCTGCCGCCAGCTCGCAGGCCCGGCGGCGGACCTGGGGATCGGGGTCACCCGACGCCGTCCGCAGGTGGTCATCGGTGAGCGCTCCCAGGCGCTCGAGGGCGCCGAGCGCGGTGGCCCGGACCGACCCGTCCGGGTCGCCGAGCGCCGTCTCCGCCGCCGTCGCATCCCCGAGGTGCCCGGCCCGCGCCACGGCCAGTCGGCGGTCGACCCCCGCAGCGCCGAGTTCCGTGGCAGGCTGGCCGGCGGCCCGGTGCGACCGGCGCCCCACGCCCGATCGGCTGCCGTCCGGTGCGCGCTTCGGGTCCACGCCACCACTATGACCGACGACGTATCCACCCCCCAGCCCGAGCGCCCGGACAGGTCCCCACCGGACGTGCCCGCACCGGTCGAGGCTTCCGGTGCCATGCCTTCCGGTGGAGGCGAACCTTCGGATGGCGCCCTACGATCCGGCGACGCCAAGCCTTCCGGTGGCGCCGACGCTGTGGATGGCGCCGAATCCCCCGGTAGTGCCCAGACCCGGCGCCGGCGGCGGGTCAGCCCCGTCACCGTGGTGCTCGTCGTGGTGCTGGTCGGGCTCATCGTGGCGTCGCGCATCAACCTGAACGACTACGCCATCCAGCCGGGAACGGCCCAGCCTGTCCAGCCCTTCATCACCGTGCCGGCCGACAAGGCCCACCCGGTGGCGCAGCCGGTGCTCCTGACCGACGTCAACGTGACCAGGGTGACCGCGCTGTCGTACCTGTACTTCCGCCTGCAGGGCGACACCCAGATCCAGCCCATCGTCAACGTGATCGGTGGCACCCCGCCGTCGGAGTTCGACGCCCAGGGCACGGTCGAGATGGACCAGGCCGAGGCGGCCGCCCTGACGGCGGGCCTCCGCCGCCTGGGGTACACGGTGACCACCCGGGCGGTCGGCGCGGTGGTGTTCACGGTGTGGCCGGGCACGCCGGCGTGGGGGAAGCTCTCCGTCGGTGACGTCATCACCGCGGTCGACGGCACCCCGACGCTCAGCGCGAACGCGGTCACGACCGTCCTGCACCGGTACCACTCGGGCCAGACGGTCACCCTGTCGGTGGAGCGGGGCGGGAAGGGCAAGCCGGTGCCCGTGGTGGTCACCCTCCACTCGAGCGTGGTCGACCTCGGTCCCGGCCCGTCGGGCAAGCCGGTGCTCGTCACCGTCGACCTGGGAATCCAGCCGGAGGACCAGGTGACCCACACCTACCCGTTCCCGGCGTCGATCGACGTGACCGGCATCGGCGGGCCGTCCGCCGGGCTCGCCATGACCCTCGGGGTGATCGACGCGCTCTCGGGTGGCGATCTCACCGGCCGCACCCGGGTGGCCGCCACCGGCACCATGGACGACCAGGGGAATGTGGGCGACGTGGGTGGGGTGCCCCAGAAGACGGTGGCGGTGGAGCGTGCCGGGGCGAAGATCTTCCTGGTGCCGCCCCAGGAGTACAAGGCGGCGGAGTCCAAGGCGTCGGGTGGTCTGAAGGTCTACGCCGTCTCCACCCTCGACCAGGCGCTGGCCGTGATCGCCGCCCACGGCGGACACGTCCCCCCAGTGGCGAGCCCGCACACGGCCGCCGCGTGACCGTCCGCCCGCCGTTGGCATGACCGTCGGAGCAGCTCGCCCGTCGTAGGCTGCCACCATGTCGGAAGAGCGCCGGATGTCCATCTCGTCGTCGTCCCGCCTCTCGCCGGACGAGGTGGCCCGCCACACGTTCGCGACGGTCCGGCGGGGCTTCGATCCCGCCGAGGTGCGGGAGTTCCTCGATTCGGTGGCGACCGAGCTCCGGTCGTGGGCCGAGCGCGAAGGGGAACTGCGCAAGGAGCTGGCCGATGCGCAGCACCTGGCGGCCAACCCGGTGCTCGACGAGGCCACCTTGACGAGCGCCCTCGGCACCGAGACGGCACGGGTCCTGCGGAGCGCCCACGAGGCCGCCCACGACATGGTCACCAAGGCCGAGTCCGAGGCCGAACGCATGCTCGACCGTGCCCGAAGCGAGATCGACGAGGCCGAGACGAAGGCGGAGGCGGCGCTGGCCGAGCGCACCTCCCAGGCGGAAGCGGCGGTCGCCGAGCTGCGCCGCCGCGTCCAGGAGGAGTCCGCCGTGGTCCTCGAGGCGGCCCGGACGGAGGCGGAGGCGATGGTCGCCCAGGCCAGGACCGAGTGCCGGGAGATGGTCGACGAGGCCCAGGCGCTCCGGTCGAGGGTCCTCGCCGACCTGTCGCGCCGCCGGAAGATCCTCCACGCCCAGATCGAGCAGCTTCGGGCCGGACGGGAGCGGCTGGTGGAGACGATCCGGGGCGTGCGCCGCTCGGTCGACACCATCGCCGAGGACCTGTTCCGGGCCGAGGACCAGGCACGCCTCGCGGCCGAGTCGGCCGGGAGGGATGCGTTGGCCCGACCGGACGAGGGGACGCCCGAGGAGCAGGCAGCGTCGCTGCTGGCCGAGGAGGCGGCTGCTGTCGAACACGAGGCAGCGGGCGCCGGCGAGGGTGACGGCGCCGGTGGATGGGGTGCCGGGAGCGACGTGGCCGCGGAGGTGGTTCCCGGCACCGAGCCCGAGGTGGCCGGGGTCGCGTTCGATGAGCCGACCGCCGCCGTCGAGGTGGTCGATGGTGACGTCGCCACTGGCGCTGGCGACGCTGTCGGTGCGGGTGGGTCGGAACCTGCAGGCACGGGTGCAGGCCTCGAGGACGGGCGCGACGAACGCGACGCTGAAGGATCGCCGCCGGCTGGGGACGCACCGGTGGAGGAGCCGGTGTCCGACGAGGGCGAGCCCGGACCGGACGGCGGGGGCGACGATGGTGGGGCCGGCCGGCTGGGTGCTGCCGAGGAGGCGTTCGCCAAGCTGCGGGCCGCCAGCGCGTCGGTGGACGTCGGTGCGTCGGCGGGCGAGCCTGCAGGCGATGGTCCGGGCGGGCCGGCCGCCGGCGACGGGACCGGTGACGAGGCCGGCCAATCTGACGAAGCCGGCGACGAGACCGGCCACGCCGACGAGGTGGACCGTGACGACGAGACCGGCCAAGCCGACGAGGTGGACCGTGAGGACGAGGCCGGCGGCGAGGATGAGGCCGGTGGCGAGGATGAGGACGGTGGCGAGGACGAGGCCGGTGGCGAGGCCGGCGAAGCGGACGCGGTGACCGTCCGGCGTGACGAGTTGGTGTCGCCGGTGGTGGTGGCACTCGCCCGGCGGGTCAAGCGCGTCCTGCAGGACGATCAGAACGACATCCTCGACCGGCTGCGGTCGCACGCCGGGGTGTGGTCCGAGGACGTGCTCGCCGACGAAGTGGAGCAGCGTGACGCGCTGGTGACGGCGACCCTGCCGCACCTGGAGCAGGCCGCATTGGCCGGGCGGGCCTTCCTCGACCCGTCGGCCACGGGCAACCCGGACACCGACACGCTGCTGGCCATCGGCAGCGAGCTGGCCGACTCCCTCCTGGTGCCCCTCCGGCGGCGTCTGGCCGGTGCCGACGGCCTCGCCGACGCCGACGAATCCGTGGTGGTCGAGCACGTGGGCGCCGCCTTCCGGGAGTGGCGGGGTGAGCGGATCGAACGGTTGGTCACCGACCAGGTGATCGCCGCCTTCTCGGCCGGGACCCTGGCCAGTGCCCGGGGGCCGGTCGTGTGGCACGCGGTCTCGGCCGACGGGAGCCCCTGCCCCGACTGCGAGGACAACGCGCTGGCGGGCGCGCTGGGAGCGGGCGAGGAGTTCCCGACAGGGCACCTGATGCCGCCCGCCCATCCCGGGTGCCGGTGCCTCATCGCCGCCGACGTCCCCTAGGCTGACCCCCCGTGCGCACACCCGACCAGACCGTTCCCCGCCCGCGCCTGACGCGCCGGAGGCGCGTGGTCCTGCTGGTCCTCCTCGTCCTCGTGGTGGCCCTCCTGTCGCTGCGCACGTTCGCCGTCGCCTTCACCGACTACCTCTGGTTCGGCTCCGTCCACCTGCACTCGGTGTGGACCAGCCTCCTCGAGATCAAGGTCGGCCTGTTCGTGGCCTTCGCCGCCGTCTTCGGCGTGCTCCTCTTCGTGAACATGATCGTCGCCGAGCGCCTGGCCCCCCGCGGCCCCGTGCGCGACACCGAGGACGAGTTCGTCCGGCGTTACCAGCAGCTGACCGCGCCGTTCACCCGGTGGATCCGGCTTGCCGTGGTGGTGTTCCTCTCGATCGTCCTCGGCTCGCAGGCCATCGGGCAGTGGCAGCACTGGATCCTGTTCCGCAACGCCGTGCCCTTCGGTGTGAAGGACCCGATGTGGCACAAGGACATCGGCTACTACGTCTTCACCCTGCCGTTCCAGAACTTCCTCGTGCACTGGGCCCTGGCGGCGGTGCTGGTGATCCTGCTGCTCACCGTCGTCACCCACTACCTGAACGGTGGCATCCGCACCCAGGGGCCGCGGCCGCGGGTGCGGCCGGCCGTGAAGGCCCACATCTCGATCCTCCTCGGCGTGGTCGCCCTGATCAAGGCGATCGGATACGTGCTGCAGCGGTACTCGTTGGTCAACGCCACGGACGGGTACGTGAACGGTGCCGGCTACACCGACGTGCACGCCCGGCTCCCGGCGCTCGACCTCTTGATCCTGGTGTCGTTGGCCGCCCTCGTGCTGCTGGCGGTCAACGTCCGCCGACAGGGGTGGGCCCTGCCCGCGCTGGGCGTCGGGCTGTGGTTCCTCGTGGCGCTCACCGCCGGCACCATCTATCCGGCCGCCGTCCAGGCGTTCAAGGTCAACCCGGCCCAGAACAACCTTGAGCAGCCCTATATCGCACGCAACATCGCGGCCACCCGGGCCGCCTACGGCCTGAACTCGGTGGCCCAGACGTCGTACCCGGCGGTGTCGACGCTCACGGCCAGTTCGCTGAACCTGAACTCCGACACGCTCGGCAACGTGCGCATCTGGGACCCGCTCCAGACCCAGCCCGCCTACGACAAGTTGCAGGACATCCGCTCCTACTACCAGTTCAACTCGCTCTCGATCGACCGCTACAACATCAACAACGCGGAGACCCCGGTGGTGGTGGGGGTGCGGGAGATCAACCCCACGGACATCCCCTCGCCGTCGTGGGTGAACGTCCACCTGCAGTACACCCACGGCTACGGCATGATCATCTCGCCCGCCAACCAGCAGAGCTCGACGGGCCAGCCGGTCTTCGCGCTGCGTGACGTGCCGCCGGTGTCGACGGGTGGCCTGCCCCAGATCACCCAGCCGGACGTCTACTACGGGCTGAACGAGCCCAACTACGTGGTGGCCAACTCGAAGACGCCGGAGATCGACTACCAGCTCCCCTCGGGCGCCAACGTGGAGACGCACTACACGGGCTCGGGCGGGGTCCAGCTGACGTCGTGGTTCGACCAGGCGATGTTCGCTCTCCGCTTCAACGACTTGAACCTGTTGATCTCCAACCAGATCACCTCCGACTCGAGGGTGCTCTTCGACCGGTCCATCCAGACGGAGATCCACAAGGCGGCGCCGTTCCTCAGCCTGGATGCCGACCCCTACCCGGCACTCGTCGGCGGGCAGATCGTCTGGATCCAGGACGCGTACACCACCAGCGACAGCTACCCCTACGCCCAGCAGGCCGACACCTCGGCCCTCACCCCGGGAAGCGACCTGTTCTCCAAGAACTTCAACTACATCCGGAACTCGGTGAAGATCGTGGTGAGCGCGTACACGGGGCAGATGAGCTTCTACGTGATGGACCCGAAGGACCCCATCATCCGGACCTACGAGCGGGCGTTCCCGGGGATGTTCAAGCCGGCGTCGGCCATGCCAGCAGACCTGAAGGCCCACCTGCGGTACCCGGAGGACGTCTTCTCCGTGCAGGCCGCGATGTACGGCCGCTACCACATCACGAACCCGTCTGCCTTCTACTCGGCCGGTGACGCCTGGAGCATCTCGCCGGCACCGGGAACGGGCAACCCGAACCAGGCGCTGGCGACCACCGAGACGACCAACGCCCAGGGGCAGCTCGTCGCGACGAACACGCTTGCCCGCATGGCGCCCATCTACCAGGTGATGCGGGTGCCGGGGCAGAAGAACGAGTCCTTCAACCTGCTCGACGCGTTCGTGCCCGTGTCGCAGGGGAGCCAGATCCAGACACTGTCCGCCTTCATGATCGCCGGGTCGGACCCGTCGCACTACGGGCAGCTCCAGGTCTTCGTCACGCCGCGGGGGCAGCCGGTGAGCGGTCCGGCACTGGTGTCCGCCCAGATCGACGCGACGTCGGCCGTGTCCACCGAGATCAGTTACCTGAACCAGAACGGGTCGACGGTCCTGCTGGGGCAGGTGATGATGGTCCCCATCGCCGACTCGCTGCTCTACGTGCAACCCCTCTACGTGCAGTCGGCTCGGAACAACTTCCCGACCCTCCAGGATGTGATCGCCGTCTACGGCAAACAGGCGCAACTCGGCGCCACCCTGGGCGACGCTCTCACCAAGGTGTTCTCCGCGCCGGTGGTGCCGGGGTCGACGCCGGGATCGGCCGGGACCGTGTCGCCGCAGGTCCGGGCCCTGCTCGACCAGGCACAGGCCGCGTACCAACAGGCCCAGGTCGACCTGAAGGCCGGGAACCTGGGCCAGTACCAGACGGACATCAGCCAGATGGAGAGCCTGATCGAGCAGGTCCAGGTGCTCACCGGGAAGACGACGTCGCCCACGACGTCGCCGACCTCGTCCACGACGACCACCACGGCGCCGTCCTCGTCCACCACGACCACGACGTCGCCGTCCACTACGACCACCACGGTCAAGTAGGTGCCGAGCAGACGCGGCCGGGAGCGTGCGGGAGCACCGATCGACACCGGCCGGCACGGGCGCCGTTCGACGGGGGCCGAGGTTCCGGGTAGGATGACGGTCACGCCGCGGGGTGGAGCAGTCTGGTAGCTCGTCGGGCTCATAACCCGAAGGTCGGAGGTTCAAATCCTCCCCCCGCCACCATCGAAAGCGCAGTTCAGGCCCGGTCAGAAGGACCGGGCCTTCTGCTTGGCGGGCCCGACTTCTGACGGATCTTCTAGGGGGTGCGTGGTGCCCGTCCGCCAGATGGTGGTCCGGCCTGATGGATCGGGACCCGTTGGTGGTTGGACGAGGTGCAGCACCGAGCCATCGTCAAGCGTGATGTCGATGGCCAGGCGATTCGAGTTGTCGACTGTGACGTCGGTGATGGTGCGGCCGACAGCGGACTCGATCGACTCGCTCAGTTCAACCGTCCGAAACGAGTCGAAGCGGGCAATCGTGAACCACCCTGCGCTCCTTGGAGGCTCCACGCCTTGGAATGGAGGATCGGGTCATGCCAACCGAGAAGATCCCGCGGAAGCCGCCGACGAGGCGGTTGGTTGGCAAGCGATGACCGTGTGAAGGTTCGCGGAGAGCTTGTGGACGCACGCCTCGAGCTGGGCAGTGACCGAAGCATGAGCGAGGGGGAGTGTCCCGCTCAGCCCCACAGCGCGCAGATGGGCACGGCGCGGATGCGGTCGTCGAGATCGAGCGGTCGTGGTCCGGTGTGCAGGACGATTCCAGCGGCGAAGCGGTCCTGCAGTCGATCGCGCAGCCACGTCAGGTGTCGGGCGTCATCGCGTCCCGGTGATGCGGTGGCTTTGACCTCGAAGGCGATGACGTGGCCGCCGCCGAGCTCGGCGAGCAGGTCGATCTCGTGGCGGCCATGTTCCTCGCGTACGTGGTAGAGGCGGGGTCGGCTCCGGGCGACGGGCAGCTCGGCTCGCAGCTGGAAGGCGACGAAGGTGTCGAGGAGTCGGCCGAGGAGGTCGCCGTCGCGCAGCACGCCGACTTCGTCGACGCGCAGCAGCGCGGCGGCAAGCGCTGGGTCGACGACGTAGCGCTTCGGGCGCGCCGAGAGCCGCTGCAGGCGGTTCGAGGTCCACGAGGGGAGCGCCTCGGTGAGGTACATGGCGGTGAGGAGGCGCTCGTAGGCGTCGGCGGTCTTCCGGTTGACGCCGGCAGCCTCCAGGATGGTGGTCTCGGTGACGGTTCCGGCCGTGTTGAGGGCGAGGCTCTCGAAATAGCGGCGTAGCCGAGCTGGATCGCGGCCGGGAGCGACGGCCGGGGCGTCGCGGGTGACGACCTGGTCGATGTAGCTCTCGAGCCAGGCGCTCCGGGCCCGTCGGCCCATGTGGAGCGTCGGCTCGGGAAAGCCGCCGGCGAGGGCGAGCCCGACGTAGCCCCGGAGGTCCGGCACCTCCGCCGGGAGCGGCAGTGGCTCGTCGCCGAGCACCCGGTCGAGGAAGCAGATCCCCTCGGCACCTCCCCGGAGCTCCCGGACCGTCATGCCGAACATGGGGACTCGGACGATCCTGCCGGTTCCCGGCCACGTCGCCTCCTCGAGGTCGGCGCGGACCGAACCGGTCAGCAGGAACCTGCCTGGCCGGTAGTCACCGTCGACGGCCCGCTTGACCGCCCCAAGCACGGCGGGGACCTCCTGCCACTCGTCGAGGAGGACCGGCTCGTCGAGCGCCCCCAGGGCGACGTCAGGGTCTGCGCGGAATGCGGCCGCCTCGGCGGGCCTGTCGAGGCGCACCACCGTGCGCGCCAGGCGGGCGGCGGTGGTGGTCTTGCCGGTCGCCCGGGGACCGGTGATCGCCAGCGCCGGAAGCTCGCCGAACAGATCAATGAGGAGGCGATCAACCAGCCGAGGCTGGTAGCGGGCGTCGAGCACGCAGCCAGCCTACTGCGTTTCGACAGCCTTCAATACTACTTTTCGACGGAGCTACATACCGCTTTTCGACATCTTCCGACGGGTCGGAGAGACGTGAGGCGTGCGACGACAACGGAGACAAGCCGCAACTGGAGTTGGCACGGTCGGACAGACAGGTTGGTTGTGTCTGATCATGCCGCGTGCCGGTCGGCGTGCCGGTGGTGGATGGCAGTCTCGCCCGTGGCGAGGACCTTCGCCTTGTACCCAGCGATGAACCTCGGGCGCTGATGAACCTCCGGCGCTGAGACCGGGCGCCCGGGTCGATCTCGGGCACGTCCCCATTGAGGGCGCAGCCGTCCAGGTCCGGAGCACGACGTGCCATCGATCAGGCGTTCGGTCCCGCCCCACGAGGGATGGTCCGCGGGAGCGGACATCTCATGTGAGCCTGACACGTCGGGTGAAGATGGCCCGACTGGGTCGGGCCACTGCCCCCGCCACCGTCCTCGCTACGAGACTGCCCGCTCGCCGAGCAGCTTCTGGAGCACCTCGTCCTGGGCGGCGAGGTGCTCTTGGAGCTTCACGACCTCGTGGAGCACGGCGTCAGCGTCGTTGTAGGTGGCTTCGGCGCGCTTGTCGGCCGCGTTGGCGAGCACGTTCTGCCCGACGATGATGACCGAGAGCAGGACCAGCTGGAGGAAGGTCTGGGACACCCACGAGACGAGCGTGACGGCGTTGTGGGAGGTGATGGCCGAAGGAAGGCTGACGAACGCCAGGGCGGCGAACGCGTAGGCGCACCACATGGTGCCCACGCCGTTGGTGACCTTCACGGCGAACCACGAGTTGAACCGGGCGACGGGGTTGCCGTGCGGGAACTGCTCGCTCACTTTGATGGGCCGAGCGACGTGGTCCAGCTTCTCCTTCGTCCGGTGGTGGGGCACGTAGTCGTAGAGGGCGCGGACTGCCATGGGTGGTCCTCCTGGTGGATCGGAACGTCGTCGCCAGTCTCGCCGACGGGGCTTCAGGGCGCGGCGATGCCGGTGCCGCTTCGTGCCGGCCGTCCAGCCGGCCGTCCCGCCGGCCGTCCAGCCAGGCGGCCGCCGGGCGCCGCGAAGATCGGGTGTGCTCGTTGACCCACCGGCCCCTGAGGGGCCAGGCCGCCGGCGGCCGAGGCGAAGCAGCCGGACTGCACTGGCGCGGCGGAGGCTGCGGTAACCGCCGGGCAGGTCGACGCGGGCGGGATCCTCACAGGTCGTTGCCGGCGTATGACAGGTTGAAGCTCTTGTTGGCCAGCGGGAAGTCCGGGACGATCGTGTCCGCCAGGGCGACCGACAGCGCCGGCCAGGTGAGGAAGGAGGGGTCGACGACCTTGCAACGAACGACGTGGCCGGCGTCGATCTCGACCCGGTGGACGATCGTCCCCCGCCAGGCCTCGACGATCCCCATACCCGAACCGCTTCGTCGGCCCACGTCGCCGGCACTGGCATCGAGCGACCGGACGCTCCCGCCCAGCTCGGCGACGAGCCGGAGCGAGGCGGCGACCTCGCCGGCGCGGACCGAGAAGCGCGCCAGCACATCGCCGCCCTCCTCGACGATCGGCACCAGGCCGGGCCCGAAGTCGACGAAGGGATGCGCCACCCGGGCATCGACCGGGAGCCCCGAGGCCCGGGCGACGACCCCGAGGGCTCCGATCGTCCTGGCGTCGTCGCTGGACAGGAGGGCCGTCCCCGTGAAGCGGTCCATCACCACGGTGTTGGACGTGGCCAGCTCGACGAGCTCGTCGACCAGGCCCCCCACCTCGGCGAGTTCCGCCTCGGTGGGAAGCCGGCGCACGGTCGCCGCGCCGGGCCGGATGGCGCCGCGCAGCAGCCGATGCCCGGTGACCTCGCCGGCCAGGCGCAGCAGTCGCTCACGCAGCGTGAGCGCACGGGCGTGGGCGACGCCGAAGCCCACGTCGTTGCAGAGGGCACCCAGGTCGGCGACGTGGTTGGTGATCCGCTCGAGCTCGACCACGATCGCCCGCAGCAGCTGCGCGTCCGTCGGGGTCTCGACGCACAGGGCGTCCTCGACGGCCAGGCAGTAGGCGAGGGTGTGGCCGGCGGCCGTGTCACCCGAGATGCGCTCGGCGAGGACCACGCCGTCGGCGACGGCGCGACCTTCGAAGAGGCGCTCGATGCCACGGTGGACGAACCACAGGCGTGCCTTCATCTTGAGGATCGTCTCGCCGACCACGGAGAACCGGAAGTGACCGGGCTCGATCAGGCCGGCGTGGACCGGTCCGACGGGGATCTCGTAGACGCCCGGCCCCTCCACGGGGACGAAGGGGAATGGCTCGGCATCGATCAGCATGGGCGGCGTCGGACCGGCGTCGCCGCGCATCGGGTGCCAGTGCGGCGGCCAGTGCTGGTGCCGCACGAGCGGGCGCAGGAAGGGGTGGCCGACCGGCTCGATGCCGAACAGGTCGGCCAGTTCCCGCTCGAAGCGGCTGGCGGGGAAGGACAGGGCGGCGAGTGACGGGACGGCGGGATGGGCCGGGTCCAGCCGGACCTGCAACTCGACCCGCCGATCGGGCGGCCCGGCGCAGAAGGCGTACACCACCCGCAGGGCGTGCCCGTCGTCGTGCCCGGCGACTAGGGCGAGACGGAAGCCGGCATGGAGGAGCTCCCGCGCTCGGGTAGGGAGGTCGCCGGTGGCGATGAGCTCGCTGGTGCGCTGCGGCGCGGGGTCCGCCAGCCGGTGGGGCGTCACCTGACGACGACCCGGGCAGCGGCGGCGAGCAGCGACTGGAGCGGCCATGCGGACAGCCCGAAGGCGGCGCAGGCGACGAGGCCGCCGACGAGCGGGATGCCGACCAGGCGCGATGTCGCCGAGGGGCGCGCGTCCGGGCCGCCGCCGAGGAGGAGGTGGCGCCCGTGCGCCATCACGGCGGCGAAGATGACGGCCATCGCCAGGAGCGACAGACCCGCTGCCCAGCCGAGCCCTACCGCCAGCTCGCCCCGGATCATGTTGAGCTCGCTCACGAACAGGCTGAAGGGCGGCAGGCCCAACAGGGCGACGAGGCCGAAGCCGAAGATCCCGCCGAGCAGCGGCCGGCGGGCAAGGAGGGCGGCGATGCCGTCGATCTCACTGGTGCCTTCGACCAGGAGGATCTCGCCCGAAGCGAGGAAGAGCACGGCCTTGGCCAGTCCGTGGCCAAGGATGTGCAGCAGGACGGCGGCGATGGCGAGCGTGGTGCCTGCGGCCGCGCCCAGGGCGATGAGGCCCATGTGCTCGATGCTGTGGTACGCCAGCATCCGCTTGACGTCGCGCTGCGTGAGGAGCAGCGAGGCGGCCACGAGGAGGGACGCGAGGCCCATGATGACGAAGAGGGTCCGGGTGTAGCCGGGACCGAGCGCCCCGTCAGCGACCACTTTGAAGCGCAGGAGCGCGTAGAAGGCGACGGTGAGCAGCACGCCCGACATGAGGGCCGACACGGGGGCGGGTGCCTGGCTGTGGGCGTCGGGCAGCCAGCTGTGCATGGGGGCGAGCCCGACCTTGGTGCCGTAGCCCAGGACCAGGAGCGCCATGGCGAGGCGCACGACGGCCGGATCGAGGTGGTGCGATGCGTGCACGAGCGAGGTCCAGTCGAGCACGGAGGCCCCCGTCGGGTGACCGGGCACGTGGAGGGCGGCGAAGTAGACGAGCACGGTGCCGAGGAACGCCAGCGCGATGCCGACCGAGCAGATGAGCACGTACTTCCACGAGGCCTCGAGAGCCTTGTCGCTCCGGCGGTGGCCGACGAGGAAGGTGGTGGCGATCGTCGTCGCCTCGACCGCCACCCACAGTGCCCCGAGGTTGGCGGCGAGGACCGCCGCCAGCATGCAGGTGATGAACGCCTGGACGAGGAAGCTGTAGAGCGAGGCGTGCCGCGCGCCGTGCCCGCCGCGGGCGATCTCCGCCTCGAGGTAGCGGATCGACTGGATCGACGCCAGGAGCGAGATGACGCCGATCACCACGACCATGAAGGCGCTCAGGGCGTCGGCGCGGAGGGCGCCGTCGAGTCCGCTGGCCACGTGGTGCCGGCTGGCCTGGGCGGCGAGGGCGATGCCGAGGCCGAGCACGACGGCGTCGGCCAGTGCCATCGTCCAACCGACGGCGCGGCGCCAGGGGAGCGCGGCGGCCAGGACGCCGGCGGCCAGCGGGACGGCGAGGAGTGCGGACACGATCATCAGTCGTGGAGCTCCCGGAGCTGGTCGAGGTCGACGTGGCCGAATCGTGCCCGCATCGTGGTGGCGAGGACCTGGAGCACGACCACGACCAGGAGGACGTCCAGGGAGGTACCCAGCTCGACGAGGAGCGGCACCCCGGCAGTGAGGAGGAACGCCAGGAGGGCCACCCCGTTGTCGACGAGCAGGAGGCCGACGATCTGGGAGACGGCCTTCCTCCGGGTGACGAGCACGAAGAACCCGACGAGCACGGTGGCGAGCCCGAGCGGTGCCAGGCGGGTGAGCGGATCGGGCATGAGCGCGGTGAGCTGGCCGGCCACCAGGTAGGAGAGGATGACGAGGCCGGCGGCGGCGACGAGGGAAGCGGGGACGTTCACGAGGGGCGCCGTTTCCCGGCTCCCGGGGTCGGCGCGCACCACCCGTGCGAGCAGGCCGGGGATGACCAGCCCCTTGGTGACCAGCACGACGCCGGCGACGACGCCCAGGCCGACGTCGCCGCCGGTGGCGGCGAGGATGGCGGCCAGGGCCGCCAGCGCGATGCCCTGGAGCGCCAGCACGGAGGTGAGGGAGCGCAGGTCCTTCCGCCAGAGGGCGAGGATGGCACCGGCGAGCACCACCCCGGCAGCCAGCTCCACCCCGTCGAGCGCAGCACCGGAGATCATCGGGCCACCAGTCCGGTCGTCACGGCCACCACGGCGAGGACGAAGCCGCCGGCCAGGAGCTCGGGAACCCGGAAGAGCCGGACCTTCGCCGTCGAGACCTCGACGAGGGCGATGAGCGTGGCGATGGCTGCGGCCTTGGCGCCGAGGGCGACGAGCCCGACCAGGACGGCGAGCGGCCCGCCGGACCCGCCGATGCCCCAGGGGAAGAACAGGTTGGCTACCAGCCCGAGCAGCAGGCCGAGGCGCATCGCCTCGCCCACAGTGACGAGGGCGAGGTCGGTTCCTGCGTACTCGAGGATCATCGCCTCGTGGATCATGGTGAGCTCGAGGTGCGTCGAGGGGTTGTCGACCGGGATCCGGCCCGTCTCGGCGATGACCACGACGACGAGGGCGACGAGGGCGAGGAGCCGCTGCGGGCTGGCCAGCCATCCGGGGTGGGCCAGGCTGGCGGCGACGATGTCCGGCAGGTTGGAGGAGTGGGCCTGGACGGCGAGGGCCAGGATCGCGACGAGTAGTGCCGGTTCGGAGATGGCGCCGATGGTCATGGCCCGGCTCGATCCCATGCCGCCGAACGCGGTGCCGGCATCGAGGCCGCCGAGGGCGAGCGCGACCGATCCCATGAGCAGGAGGTAGACGACGACGAAGACGTCGGCGCCACCTGCGATGGCAGGTCGGGTGGTGACGAGCGGGGTGACGGCGGCACCCACCGCACCGGAGGCGACGAGCACGAGCGGCGCCAGGCCGGAAACGGCGCTCGTGTGCTCGGCCCGGATGGCCTCCTTCCGCATCAGCTTGCGAAGGTCCCGGAGCCCCTGGGTGATGGGAGGACCGACGCGGCCCTCGGCGCGGGCCCGCACCTTGCCCATCAGCCCGAGCAGCAGCGGGCCGCCGGCGGCGACGGCGGCCACCTGGAGGACCGATGCGCCGATCCTGGCCCAGATGCCCGGGCTCGCGGCGCCGAGGGCGGCGAGTGTCGCGGTCACGCCAGGACGACCAGGATCAGCACCAACGCGGCGAAGCCGAAGGCGAGGTAGCGGTGCACGCTGCCGTTGGGGACCCGCCGGGCCAGGCGCCCCCACCAGGAGACGGCACCGATGACGGGCCGGTAGGCGACGCGCTCGACGGCGTCGTCCACGCGCTGGTAGTAGGAGACGGCCTGGGTGACGTAGGCCGACTCGACCGTGTGGGTGACCTCGAGGTCGCGGTCGGGTCGCAGCACGTCGGCGAAGACCCGCTGGAGCGGCTCGGCGAAGGACGTCGCGGTGATCTCCATGCGGGCCGTCTGCAGCTCCCGCCCGCACCCCCACGCCTCGGCCCGCCGGGGTCGGCGGAGCTCGGCCCGCCGGGGGGCGAGCCGGATCACACCCCACGCCACGATGATCCCGGCAAGGAGACCCTCGACGAGCAACGCCGGCTCGATGGCGCCGTGCAGGGAGGCGAGATCGAGCCCGAGACCAACCCGGAGCGTGGTCGGCGCCCCCCCGGCGAAGCCGGCTGCCGCTGCCCGGTCGAGTGCGGGGAGGGCCACGCCGGGGACGACGCCGAGCACCACACAACCGCCGGCGAGGAGGCCCATGCCGGCCAGCATCGAGGGCCCGACCTCCCTGGCACCGCCGGCGCGCTCGGAGCGGGGCTGGCCGAGGAACCCGACCCCGAGCGCCTTCACGAACGCCGTCGCCGTGAGCCCGCCGGTGATGGCCAGGGCGGCGACTCCGGCCAGCAGGGTGGCATCGGTGACGGCGGACCGGGAGGCGAAGCCGTGCAGGAGCCCTTCGAGGAGGAGCCACTCGCTGGCGAACCCGTTCAGACCGGGAAGCGCCCCGATCGAGAGTGCCCCGATCCCGAACAAGGCGGTCACCGCCGGCATGCGGCGGGCGAGCCCACCCAGGCGGTCGAGATCGCGCGTCCCCGTCGCGTGCTGGACGGCCCCGGCCCCGAAGAACAGGAGACCTTTGAAGAGCGCGTGGTTCACCAGATGGAACAGCGCGGCGAGGAGCACCAGCCCGGCCAGCATCCGCTCACCGCCGGCTGCAAGCGCGCCGGCCGCCCCGACCCCGATGAGGACGAGGCCCATGTTGTCGACCGTCGAGTACGCCAGGAGGCGCTTGGTGTCGGTGCTGGCCGCGGCGTGGACGGCACCGAAGAATGCCGACACCACGCCGAGGGCGGCGACCACCACCCACCACCATGACTGCCCGCCACCGAGGAGGACTCCGCCGACGCGCAGGATGCCGTAGACGCCGAGGTTGACCATCGCTCCCGACATGAGCGCGGAGACGGGGCTCGGAGCCTCCGGATGGGCGCGGGGCAGCCAGACGTGCAACGGCACGGCCCCGGCCTTGGAGGCGAAGCCGATCAGGGTGAGGACGAAGACGGTGGACGACAACGGCACCGAGAGTCGCCCACGATGGGAGGCGATGGTCGCGAACGTCTGCCCCCCGGCGTGGTCGGCCAGCAGCACCAGGCCGAGGAGGATCGCGGCAGCACCGATGTGGGTCATCGCCGCGTACCACTGGGCGGCGTCGCGTGTCTCGGGACGGCGGCGGTGAT
>JAKAZC010000019.1 GCA_021826655.1 Actinomycetes bacterium
GCCGGTCACCAATACGGTCTTGCCTTGGAGGATCATCGCACCCGTCTATCGGGTCCGAACCGGGGGTGTCAATCGTCAGGGTCGATAGCAGATGCGGCCCTCTCGCGTGACCGAAGTGACCTTCGGCCCTGTCCGGTTGGGTCGGGTCGGCCGGAGGATGGGGGCGTGCCCCGACGGGCCCGAGTCGCAGACGAGGAGACCATACCCATGCAACTGACGCTCACCGACATCGAGACCACCGAGCTTCGGGACCTGCTCGACGGGTCGCTCTCGGACCTGTCGAGCGAGATCGCCGACACCGACAACCCGGGCTACCGCCTCGTGCTCAAGGAGCGCCGGACGCGCCTGCAGGCCGTCCGGGCGCAGCTCGAGGCGTCGGGGCTCCCGGTCGGATAGCCGCCTCCCGGACCGAGCCGAGGTCCCGACGGGACGCGGCGGCCGGTGCGCCCCGGTCGGATGGGCCGTGCCCCCGGGCGCATCGCCCCGCCGGTCAGCCGGTGAGGAAGCTGAGCCGCACCGTGCGTCGCGGGTTGTCCCCGTTCGTGTCGACCAGCACCACGCTCTGCCAGGTGCCGAGTTCCGGCGTCCCGTCGAGTACCGGGAGGGTCACCGATGGGCTGACCAGGGCGGGCAACAGGTGGTCGGCGCCGTGGCCGGTGGCGCCGTGCCGGTGCCGGTAGCGGTCGTCGCGGGGGAGCAGGCGTGCCAGCGCGTCGGCCAGGTCGGCCTCGGACCCCGATCCCACCTCGAGCAGCGCCAGGCCCGCGGTGGCGTGCGGGGCGAAGACGTGGACCAGCCCGTCCCCCCGCCCGCGGCAGAACCGGGTCACGTCGGGCGTGAGGTCCACCACGAGGCGGTCGCTGACGTCGAGGTGGATGAGTTCGGAGTCCATGGCCCATCATCGCGCCCGGGGTGCGGGGATCTCGCGGTGACCCGCCCGGCCTCGGGTAGATTCGTGGAGGTGGCCCGGATGCGGACTCCGGGACGAGGAGGCGGGCATGACGAACCGGATGCGACTGACGGCGGGTGCGCTCGGGGCGGCGTTGCTCCTGACCGGTTGCGGTGCGGCCTCCTCCACCGGTGGCACGGCCACCTCGACGGCCGGCACCGCCGGCAATGTGGTGCTCACCGCCTACCAGCGGACGCTGGCGGCCCGGACGGCCTCGATGTCGCTCGTCGAGACGATCAGCGGCGCCTCGAGCGGCCCGGTCACCTTCAGTGGGACCGGGCAGGTCGACTTCACCACGAACGACGCGTTGTTCTCGATGTCCATCCCCACGGTCGGCACGATGAACATGCGGATCCTCAAGCCGACGATCTACCTGCAGCTCCCGTCCGGCCTCGGCGCGTCACTGCCCGCCGGTAAGTCCTGGGTGTCGGTCAACCTCGACTCCCCGGCGGTGGCGTCTGCGCTCGGTGCGAGCTTCTCGCAGCTCACCAACTCGGCCACGCTGTCGACGGACGGACTGTCCTACCTCCAGGCGGTGTCCGAACACGGCGTCGACACGTTGGGTCCGGCGACGGTCCGCGGGGTGCCGACCACCGAATACGCGGCCACCATCGACCTGAGCAAGGCGGGACAGCACAGGGGTGCGGCCGTCCAGGCGGTGGTCCAGAAGCTGCAGTCGGAGCTCGGCGTGTCGTCGGTACCGGTCACGGTCTGGATCGACGCCCAGGGGCAGGTCCGACGGGAGGCGCTCCAGTTGTCGACGACCGTGAGCGGGTCCACGACCGACGTCGGGGTGACCGTCGAGTTCTTCGACTTCGGCGCACCCCTCGACGTGGCGCCGCCGCCGGCCGACCAGACCGTGGACATCTCCAGCATGCTGGGTGCCCTCTCCACCACCTCCACCACCTCCGGCACCTGATCGCCGGGCGGTCCCGCCGGCCGGGCCCCGTCGCGGTCGGTAGGGTGCGCAGGTGACCGCAGGCAGGACGACGGGCGGCGCCCGCTGCCGGTGGGCGGAGAGCTCCGAGGCGATGCGCGCCTATCACGACACCGAGTGGGGGATCCCGTCCCACGACGACCGTCACCTCTTCGAGCTCCTGGTGCTCGAAGGCGCCCAGGCCGGGCTGTCGTGGTCCACCGTCCTGGCCAAGCGTGAGCACTACCGGGCCGTCCTCGACGGGTTCGAGCCCACCCGCATCGTCGCCTACGACGAGGCGAAGCTCGACCGGCTGCTGGCCGACCCGGGGATCGTGCGCAACCGGCTCAAGGTCCGTGGCACGGTGCGCAACGCCCGGGCATTCCTGGCCGTGCAGGAGGAGTTCGGGTCGTTCGACGCCTACCTGTGGGGGTGGGTCGACGGGACACCGGTGGTCCACCGCCGAGCCTCGGCCGACGGGCTGCCCGCCACCACCGACCTGTCGGAGCGGATCAGCAGGGACCTGAAGCGCCGAGGGTTTACCTTCGTCGGCCCGACGATCGTCTACGCCTACCTCCAGGCGGTGGGCGTGGTGGACGACCACGCCGCGGGCTGCCCGTCAGCGCGCCGGGCCTGAGCGGGGTACCGGGCGACCGTGTGCGACACCCTGGTGACGGTCACCGCGGACGGGCTGCTCTTCGCCAAGAACAGCGACCGGGACGCCAACGAGGCCCAGGTGCTCGACTGGCACCCCGCGACCGACCACCCCGCCGGGTCGTCGGTCGCCTGCACCTGGATCACCGTCCCCCAGGTGACCCGGACCCATGCCGTGCTGCTGTCCCGCCCGTGGTGGATGTGGGGGGCCGAAATGGGGGCCAACGAGCACGGGGTGGTCATCGGCAACGAGGCCGTGTTCACCCGCGCCGCCACCGGGCGGCCGTCACTGCTCGGCATGGACCTCCTGCGTCTGGCCCTCGAGCGGGCGACCACCGCCGACCAGGCCGCCGGGGTGCTCGTCGACCTGCTGGAGCGGCACGGGCAGGGCGGTCCGTGCAGCCACGTGCGACCGGACCTCACCTACGACAACAGCTTCCTGGTGGCGGACCCGGCCGGCGCGGTGGTGGTCGAGACGGCCGGGCGGGAGTGGGCCACCGAGGTGGTGCGGGGCCCGGGTCGGGCCATCTCCAACGGGCTGTCGATCCCCCGGTTCGCCGCCACCCGTCGACGGCGGGCCAAGACATGGATCGTCGGAGCCGCCCGCCGTCGGGCGGTCACCGAGCCCCTCGCCGCCACGGCGACCGGTCCGCTCGACCTGATGGCCGCGCTGCGGTGCCACGGACCGGGTGACGCGCCGCGGTGGTCCCGTGTCCACGGCGGGCTCACCGCGCCGTGTGTGCACGCCGGCGGCCGCCTGGCGTCGAGCCAGACGACGGCCTCGTGGGTGGCCGACCTGCGGGATGGGGGCCGGCACTGGGCCACCGGGACCGCCGCACCCTGTACCTCGCTGTTCAAGCCGGTCGCCGTGGGCGAACCGGTCGACGTCGGCCCGGCGCCGACCGACCGGTTCGACCCGACGACGCTGTGGTGGCGCCACGAACAGCTCCATCGCGCCGTGCTCGCCGCCTACGACATCCGGATGGCCCGCTTCCGGGGCGAGCGGGACGCGGTCGAAGCGACGTGGACCGACGCGCCGCCGGGGACGGCCGCCGCGTTCGCCCGGGCGGACGAGCTGGAGCGCCGGTGGCTGACCGAGGCCACCGCCCACACCGGGCGCGACACCCGTCCGTCGTGGGTGGGCCGCCGATGGGACGGGGCCGACCGGACTGCGGGGATGGTCGCCGACGGGCACGGGCCCGGGTGACCCGGAACATCCGACGCTGCCCCGGCCGCCGAGGTGCCATGCTCGTGGGGTGACCACCGAGCTCCATCCCGCCGTCGGCCCCCTCGCCCACCTGGTGGGGGTCTGGACCGGTGCGGGCCACGGGGTGTACCCGACGATCGAGCCGTTCGACTACGAGGAGACGGTCACGTTCTCCCACGTGGGCAAGGCGTTCCTGACCTACGCGCAGTCGACGTCGGACCCGGTCGACGGCCGGCTGCTCCATGGGGAGACCGGCTACTGGCGGATGGCCGGGA
The DNA here is from genome assembly GCA_021826655.1 of Actinomycetes bacterium. Next base: position 4,002 of record JAKAZC010000019.1, read on the forward strand.
ACGACCGGGCCGAAGTGGTGATCGCCCAGCCGACCGGTCTGGCCGAGGTCGCCGAGGGGGCGGTGTCGGGTGGCGCCATCCGCCTCCGGTCGACGGGGATCGCCTGTACCGCGACGGCCAAGGAGGTGTCGGCGGTCGAGCGGGACGTCGACGTGGACGGCGACACCCTCCGCTACTCGCTGCGGATGGCGGCGGTGGGCCGACCCCTGTCCCTCCATCTCACCGGGGAGCTCCACCGCATCCGCTGACCGCACGGTCGGTCCCCCGCGGCGGCCCCGTTCACCCGGACCACTTCCCCCGGACCCGTTCCCCCGGACCGTGCCCGGACCCGGGGGAGTGGGGGTCGGCCCGGGACCGCCGCCGTCAGTCCGGTCCCAGACCGGCGACCACCTCGACCAGCAGGTCGCACTCGTGCTCGGTGGTGACGTAGTGGGGCGAGGCCCGGACGACGGACTCGGGCCGGTCACCGCCCATGTCCAGCCGGGCCGCCGCCGCCCCGGTCACCGAGACGTTGACCCCGGCAGCCGCGGCCGCCGCCTTGACCCGGGCCGCCGTCACACCCTCGACGGTGAAGGTCACGATGCCGCTCCGACGCGTGCCCCCGTCGTGCACGGAGACGCCGTCCACGACGTCGAGTTGGCCTCGCAGGTGAGCGGCGATCCGCCCCACCTGTCCGGCGATGGCGTCGATGCCCAGTGCCAGGGCGTGGTCGACGGCCGTGCCCAGCCCGAGTTGGAGGGCCACGGGGGCCTCGAACGGCATGAACCGGGCTACACCGGGCCGGAGCCCGTAGTGGTCCGCGTCGTCCCAGTGGGCCGAGGCCCCGTCGAGACCGGGCGGCCGGAGAGAACCCACCAGGTCGGAGGACACGTACAGCAGCCCCGTCCCCCGGGGGCCGCGCAGCCACTTGCGCCCGGTGCCGGTGGCCACCGCGCAGCCGATGAGCCCGACGTCGACCGGCAGCTGGCCGATGCTCTGGCAGGCGTCGAGGAACAAGAGCGTGCCGGCGTCGCGGCAACGGGCACCGACCTCTGCCACCGGGTTCACCAGGCCCCGGTGGGTACCGACATGGGTGGCACTCACGAGGGTCACGTCACCGACCGCCAGTTCGGTGGCCAGCGCCTCGAGGTCGATGGTGCCGTCGGCGGCGGCCGGCACCACGTCGACGGTCGTCCCGTACACCTCGCCGACCTGGAGGAGGCCGAGGTAGTGGCTGTCGTAGGACTGGCGGTCGACCAGGATCCGGCCCCCGGCCGGCAGGCCGCCGCCCAGTGCGAGCCCCCACAGCGCCTTGGTCCACCCCTCGGTGTCGGAACCGGTGAGCGCCACCTCGTCGGGTCGGGCGCCCAGCAGGCGGGCGGCGGACGCGGCGACGCCGGCGATCCGGTCGGCCACCGCCGCGGCCGCCTCGTACCCACCGGCCGCCGCCTCGAATTCGAGGTGGGTGACGACGGTGTCGAGGGTTGCGGCAGTCGGGAGCGCGGCCCCGGCGCTGTTCAGGTGGACGACGGTCGCGCAACCGGGTGTCGCGGCCCGTTCGGCGTCGACGTCGAGGGTGGTGGACACCGTCCGCAGGTTAGCCCCGGCCCCGGCGGCGGCATCTCGACACGGAGCGTCGCTAGGGTCGGGTGATGCACCCGCGTGGCGATCCACCCCCTCCGCCGGCGGGACACGCCCTCCGACCCGAGGACGGGACCGTCGACGAGCGGACCGTGGACGCCGACCCGGTGGCCCAGTTCGGCCGCTGGTACGCACGTGCGGCCGAGGTGGTCGCCGCACCCGAGGCGATGGCCGTGGCCACCGCCGATCCTGCCGGGGTCCCCTCGGTGCGGATGGTGCTGCTCAAGTCCTGGGACGCGGACGGCTTCGTCTTCTACACGAACTACGACGGGCGAAAGAGCCATGACCTGACCACCAACCCCCGGGCGGCCCTCCTCTTCTACTGGGAGCCGCTCGGCCGCCAGGTGCGCGTCGAGGGCCCGGTGACCCGGACCTCCGACGACGAATCGGACGCCTATTTCGCCACCCGCGGCTTCGCCAGCCGCATCGGTGCCTACGCCTCCCACCAGAGCCGTCGGATCGACGACCGGGCCGCCCTCGACGAGCAGGTCGCCCGCTGCTCGGCCGAGTTCGGCGACGGTGCGGTACCCCGTCCCCCCTGGTGGGGTGGGTGGCGCGTCCGCCCCCGGGTCCTCGAGTTCTGGCAGCAGGGGGTGGACCGGCTCCACGACCGCGTCCGGTACGAGGCCGACGGCGACGCATGGACGGTCCACCGCCTCCAGCCCTGACCCCCGGTCCGGACGCCCCGGCAGGGTCGGGTCCGGAACCGGGCGGTATGTTGCGTGCATGGCAGACGACACCGCGCTGGTCGAGGAACGGACCACCCAGCTCCTGGAGGAGCTCGATCCGAAGGCGGTGGCACCCGAGGAGTTCCGGGGCCGCCAGTTCGACCTGGGCCTGGCCTGGGTCTCGTTCCCCGAGGGTCGGGGGGGCCTCGGTCTGCCGCCCGACCTCCAGCGCATCGTCGACCGCCGCCTGGCCGAGGCCGGGGCCACGCCGATGGGCGCCCGCGAGTTCTTCGGCCTCACCATGGCCGGGCCGACCGTGGTGACCCACGGATCCGACGAGCTGCGGGCCCGCCTCCTGCGTCGGACCTTCACCGGCGAGGTGGCGTGGTGCCAGCTGTTCAGCGAGCCCGGGTCGGGATCCGACCTCGCCGGTCTCGCCACCCGTGCCGTGCGTGACGGGGACGAGTGGGTCATCACCGGGCAGAAGGTGTGGAACACGCTGGCCCACATCGCCGACCGGGGGATGCTCGTGGCCCGGACCGACCCCGACACACCGAAGCACAAGGGCCTCACCTACTTCGCCCTCGACATGCACGCCGCCGGCGTCGAGGTCCGCCCGCTCCGCCAGATGACCGGTGAAGCCGAGTTCAACGAGGTCTATCTGACCGAGGTGCGCGTGCCCGATGCCGACCGGATCGGCGACGTCGGCGAGGGCTGGCGGGTGGCGATGACCACCCTGTCCAACGAGCGCACCACCATCGGCGGCGGGGGCGGCGCCCCGCCCCGGGGCTCGGGATCGATCGCCGAGGTCGTCCGCCTCTTCCAGGCCAAGGGCGATCGCGCCACCGCGGTCGAGCGCGACCGCCTGATGCAGCTGTGGATCGAGATGGAGGTGCTGCGGCTGACCAACATGCGGGCCTCCCAGAACCGCAAGGCCGGGAACCCCGGTCCCGAGGGTTCCATCGCCAAGCTCATGTTCGCCGAGGTGAACAAGCGGATCTTCGAGCTGTGCATCGACCTGCAGGGTGCCGACGCGTTGGTCGGCTACGACTACGGGATGCGCCGGTCCGACGTGCTGGGCCTGGTCGGCCCCCCCGGCACCTCGCGCAAATTCTTCCTCCGGTCCCGGGCCAACTCGATCGAGGGCGGCACCTCCGAGATCCAACGCAACATCCTGGGCGAGCGCATCCTCGGGCTCCCCGGCGACGTGCGGGTCGACAAGGAGCTGCCGTGGGCCGAGGTCCCTCGCAGTTGAGCGCGTCCCCGCGCCGGGGACCCCGATGACCGACGCCCGGCAGTTCCTCGGGATGGAGGAGCTCGGCGACCCGCTCCACTGGCGGCTCGAGGTGGTCCCCGAGGTGACCACGCCGGGCAACTTCCTGTTCGGCGGCTGCGGCCTCGGCGCCGCGCTGGTGGCGCTCGAGGCCGCAGCCGGCAGGCCAGCGGTGTGGGCCACCGCCCAGTACCTGTCCTTCGCGCCGACTGGTGCGGTCCTCGACCTGACCGTCACCCTGGCCGCCGTGGGTCATCGGGTCACCCAGGCCCGCGTCGTCGGCCGGGTCGGGGACACCGAGATCCTCACCGTCAACGCCGCGCTCGGGTTGCCGGCCACGCTCGATGCCGAAGGGGTGTGGGACACGCCGCCCGACGTGCCGCCGCCCGACGAGTGCCCGCCCCGGCGCCTGCCGTCGTTCCTCACCGCGTCGGTGTTCGACCGGATCGACGTCCGGGTGGCCACCGGGCGCACCTTCGAGGAGATCAGCGCGGGCGAGGGCACCCCGGGCGACCCGGACAGCGCACTGTGGGCCCGGGTCCCCGGCCACCTCGAGCCGTCGGCGGCCACGTTGGCGATCCTCGGCGACTACGTCACCGGCGGCATGGCCCAGCCCCTCGGCCGACGGACGATGTCGCGCAGCCTCGACAACACGCTGCGGGTGGTCCGGCTCGAGCCGACCGAATGGGTGCTCTGCGACATCCGCATCCAGGCGCTCGCCGACGGCTACGGGCAGGGCACCGCGTTCCTGTGGTCGGAATCGGGCCGCCTGCTGGCCACGGCGAGCCAGTCGATGAGCGTGCGGTTCGCCCCGCCGATGCGCTGAGGCCCGCGACCCGTCGCCCACCGGCCGACTCCTCGGCAGGTGCCGACCTAGAGTCGCGGACGCAGCCGAACCGACAGGGGACGACGATGAAGATCAGCACGATGCTCAGCTACGCCGGCGGCTTCCGCAAGGCGGCGGCCCAGGTGGCGGAGATGGAGAAGGCCGGCCTCGACCTGGTCTGGGTGGCCGAGGCCTACGGCATCGACAGTCCGAGTCAGATGGGCTACCTGGCCGCCCTGACCGAGTCGGTCGAGATCGGCTCCGCCATCCTCCCCATCTACACCCGCACGCCCACACTCATCGCCATGACGGCGGCGGGCGTCGACACCCTGTCCGAGGGTCGGTTCCACCTGGGACTCGGGTCGTCGGGTCCGCAGGTCATCGAGGGCTGGCACGGGGTCCCGTTCGACGCGCCGCTCGGCCGCACCCGCGAGATCGTCGACATCTGCCGGACGGTCTGGGCCCGCGATGCGCCGCTCGAGCACCACGGCAGGTACTACGACATGCCCATGCCCGAGGGTGAGGGGACCGGGCTCGGCAAGGCGCTGAAGATCATCGGCCGGCCGACGCGGTCCCGCATCCCGATCTGGGTGGCCTCGCTCGGTCACAAGAACGTGGCCATGACCGCCGAGATCGCCGACGGCTGGATCCCCATGCTCTTCGTGCCCGAGAAGGCCCACGAGGTGTGGGGCGAGTCGCTCGATGCCGGTCGGGCCAGGCGCGACCCGTCGCTCGACCCGCTCCGGATCACGGTGGGCGGCATGGTGGCGATCGGCGAGGGTGACGACGTGGTCGAACTCCGCAACCTGGCCCGCCCGATGGTGGCGCTGTACGTGGGCGGCATGGGCGCCAAGGGGCGCAACTTCTACAACGACGTGGTCCGCCGTTACGGCTACGAGGAGGAGGCGGAGAAGATCCAGGACCTCTACCTCGACGGCAAGAAGACCGAGGCGGAGGCACTGGTCCCGGACGGGCTGCTGGAATCGATGTCGTTGTGCGGGCCCGAGAGCTACGTGGCCGAGCGGGTGGCGGCGTTCCGGGCGGCGGGCGTCAGCCACCTCCAGGTCGTGCCCGTGCCGACCGGCGACCAGACCCAGGTGGACATCATCGCCAAGGTGAAGGACATGATCGGCTGACGCTGCGGGTTGCCCCCCGGCCCGTGACGCCCGGTCGGTCGGGCCCGTGGGGCCCGTGGATGCGGCGGCCCCATCGCGGGGACCGCCGTCGCCTACTCGTCGGAGGCGAGCTCGCCCGAGGTGATCTCGACGGTGTCGAGGGAGAGGAGCGCGTCGAGCTGGGTGGCCATCTGCTCGATCTCGTCGGCCTCGTAGTAGCTGCGGTTGAGGGTGAGGGTGAGCTGATCCTGCACCAGGGCGAGGGCCGCCTCGGCCGCTGCGGCGGCGTCGTAGACCGAGAAGAGCCGGGCCTGCATCGCCTGGGCCGACACGAACCGGGTGCCGCGGTCCGCGGCCTCCGCGGGCAGGGCCCGCAGGGCGTCACCGGGGGAGGCCGGTGCGGTCGTCTCGTCGTGCGACGCCTGCTCGTTCTGCGTGTCGTGGTCCATGGTCCTCTGCCTTTCCTGGTCCACCCCGGGGCTGGCGCACCGGCGTGCCCTCCATTCAACACCCGGGGGGCGACATTTCATCCGCACCGGTGCGGGCCGGCCCGGAGTGGGAGGCTCGTGCGGTGACCACCCGCCTCGCCCCCACCGACCTGTCCGGCACCGGGGCCCGCGCCGGACGACCGGGGCGCCGGTGACGGCCGGGTACGACGCCGTCGTCGTCGGCTCGGGGCCGAACGGCCTGGCCGCCGCGGTGGTCCTGGCCCGCGCCGGACTCTCGGTCCACGTCGTGGAGGGTGCACGGACCCCCGGCGGCGGCTGTCGTACCGAGGAGCGGACACTGCCCGGTTTCCGCCACGACGTCTGCTCGACCGTGCATCCCCTCCTGGCATTGTCCCCGTTCTTCGCCGATCCGGCCTTCGACGCGCTGCGGAACCTGCTGGCCCAACCCGAGGTCCCCTTCGCCCATCCGCTCGACGGCGGTAGGGCGGTCGCCGCACTCCGGTCGCTCGGGGCCACGGCCGACGCCCTCGGTTCCGACGGCGATGCGTACCGCCGCCTCCTCGGTCCGCTGGTGGACCAGGCCGCGGCGGTCATGGCGGACGTGCTCACCCCGGTGCGCGGCCTCCCCGCGCACCCTGTAGCGCTGGCCAGGTTCGGACTGGCCGGCCTCCGCAGCGTCGACCGCGTGGCCTCCCGGTTCGGGACCGGCGAAGCGCGTGCCCTGTTGGCGGGGGCCGCCGCCCACGCGGTGCGGCCCCTGACGGCGCCGCTCACTGCCGGGTTCGGGCTCCTCCTGACCGCCGCCGCCCATGCCGTCGGGTGGCCGGTGGTGACCGGGGGCAGCGTGGTCGTGACCGACGCACTGGTCGGGGAGCTCGACCGGTTGGGAGGCACTCTGGAGGTCGACCGGTGGGTGGCGCGGCTCGACGAGCTGCCCCGGTCGACCGCCGTGGTCCTGGACGTCGCTCCGGCTGCGCTCCCGGGACTGGTCGGGGACGCGCTCCCGTTCCGGTACCGGCGGGCCCTGGCACGGTTCCTCCCGGGTCCGGGTGTGTGCAAGGTGGACTGGGCTCTGTCGGGCCCGGTGCCGTGGACGGCGCCGGTCTGCCGGTCGGCGGGGACGCTCCACCTCGGTGGCACCCTCGCCGAAGTGGCGGCGGCCGAGGCGGAGGTGTGGAGGGGCCGCCATCCCGACCGCCCGTACTGCATCGTCGTCCAACCCGGCGTGGCCGATCCGACCCGGGCACCCGACGGGGCCCACGTGCTGTGGGCCTACTGCCACGTGCCGAACGGCTCCCACCGGGACGTGACCGGGGCGATCGAGGCGCAGGTCGAGCGGTTCGCCCCCGGATTCGGCGACCTGGTGCTCGGGCGGCGCACCACCGTGGCGGCGGCGATGGCCGCGTCCAATCCCAACGACGTCGGCGGTGACATCGGCGGGGGGGCGAACACGGTGGCCCAGACGGCGTCCCGACCGGTGCTCGCCCGGAATCCGTATCGGACGCCCGTGCCCGGGGTGTACCTGTGCTCGTCGGGCACCCCGCCCGGTGGCGGCGTCCACGGGATGTGCGGCGTGCACGCCGCCCGGACCGTGCTCCACGACCACTTCGGCGGCCCACCCCCCTTCTGATCCCCGTCCGAAGCCCGGTGGTCCGGGCGGACCGAGGTGGACCGGAACCTCTGCGATGATGGCTCCCCGAGGTCCCACCCCACCCCGGGGTGGGACGGATCCGGAGGTCCCGCAACGTGGAAGGCCCCATCACCGACAGCGCCCGTGAGGCCATGGTGCGGGCGGCCCTGTCGCGGGTCGACGTGCATCTGCTGCGCGATGCCCTGCGGATCGTCGGCGACCCGCGGGCCTCGATCCCGAAGCCCGTGGTCAATGCGCTCACCGCACTGGTGAAGCACCGCGATCCGCACTCGATGCTCGGACGACCCCAGTACCGGGCGGCACTCCCGTACGCGGCGGCAATCGTGGCCGAGCCGTGTCTGGCCGCGGTGATCGAGGTCCTGGGCGACCACGCCGACGACCCGACCCGCGAGCAGCTCCTCGACGCCGTCGACGCGGTCGGGGGTTCGTACGACGACGTCCTGATCGCGGTGATGCTGGCGTCGGTCGCCGACGGCGACATGGCCGCCTCGGACCTGTGCTTCGCCGTGCTCGACACCGAGGAGCGCTTCGGGCTGACCGACTGGGCCCGGTTCGAGCGGCCGGACACCCCCGCCGGTGCGGGCGGGCCGCAGGCGCCCGACGCCGCGTCCGCCGAGCAGCGCGCGGCGCGTCGGGCCCGCAGGCAGCGGGACGTCGAGGAGAAGCGGCGGGTGGCGGAGACAAAGGCGAAGGCGGCGGAGCAGGTCCGCCGGGCCCGAAGGCAGGAGCGCGCCGCCGGCGTCCCGCAGCGACCCGCGGCGGTTCCGCCCGGGCGGCGGGACCCACCGGTCGCCCCGTCGCTCGGCCGCCGTCGCGCCGTCCTCACCCCGATCGAGGAGGAGGAGTTCGACCGCGACGACCCCTGGACGGCCGGTGTCGTCCTGGCGTGGGTGCGCTTCGACGCCGCCGACCCCGACGAGCCGGACTTCGAGGGGAAGGTGCGTCCGTGCGTGGTGATCGCCGGGTCCCCGACCCGGCTGCTCGTCCGTCCCGGCTATTCGGAGGGCGGGGTGAAGAGCCGTGACTGGAAGTGCGTGCCCGTGCGCCACTGGCGCCGGTCCGGCTTCGACCAGCCGACGTGGATCGACGTGGAGTCCGTCCGGGTGACCCGGCCCGAGGCGGGGCCGACCGGCTGGTTGGAACCGGACGACTGGAACGCGCTCTGGTAGGACCTGGACCGACCGACCGGTCGCCTCAGTGGGCGGGTCGCCCGGCGGGTCGCCCGTCGCCGAGCCTCGGCTGGTCGCGCAGGTTGGCGGGGAGGATGTCCGGGTCGGCCTGTGTCCGGCGGATCACCTCCAGGATGTCGTCGCCGATCAGCTCGTGGCGCACGAGCAGCGCGTCGCGCAGCGCCTCGACCACGGTGCGGTGCTCGTCCAGCATCCGGGTGACCGAGGACTTGGACTCGGCCAGGAGGTCCTCGACCTCGCCCCTGCGGGCGTCGTCGGCCAGCACCTTGCCCACCAGGCCGCCGCCCATCGACTCGATGGCCGCCACCGACACCAGCGAGCGGCCCATGCCGAGGAGACCGACCATCTGGCAGGCATTGACCGTCGCCGCCTGCAGGTCGCCCGCCACTCCGGTGGACGACTCACCGAAGAAGAGCTCCTCGGCCACCATGCCGCCGAAGGCGATGTCGATCATCGCCCGGACCTCGGTACGGGTCTGGGTGAACCGCTCCTCCGTCTCGGTGTGCATGAGCAGGCCGAGGGCGTCACGCCGCTTCACGATGGTAAGGACCTCGAGCTTGCGTCCCCTGCCGACGAGCCACGCCACGGTGGCGTGCCCGGCCTCGTGGGTGGCGATCGTGCGTCGCTCCGCCTCGGTGTACTCCACCGGCTGGGCGAGCCCGATCTCCTCGGTCATCTTGGCGTGCTGGATGTCGTTCCAGGACAGGCGGTGTGCGCCGCGCCGCAGGGCCCACACGAGTGCCTCGTCGAGCAGGTGCTCGATCATCACGGGTGAGTACCCCGCGGTCATGGCGGCCAGGGTCTGCCTCCGGGCCGGAAGGTCGAGCTCGGGCTCGTGGGCCTTCTTGCCCAGGTAGTAGTCGAAGATGTCGCTCCGCCCGGCCCGGCCCGGAAGCCCGAAGTAGATGTTCCGGTCGAAGCGGCCCGGCCGCACCAGGGCGGGGTCGAGGTCGGCGGCACGGTTGGTGGCCCCGATGACCAGGATGTTGGCCGGGGTGTGGGTCGGCTTGCGGAGGCGGTACCCGACGGGGAGCCAGACGTTCACCGCGTCCACGACCCTGCCCCGCATCCGCAGCGACCACGGCGTCTGCTCGAACGACTGGAGCTGGATGAGCAGTTCGTTGACGACTCCGGGGATGCCCTCGCCGTGCGACGAACCCGAGCCACGGGCGCCCCCGATTGCGTCGAGCTCCTCGATGAACCCGATGGCGCCGCCTTCGCGCCGCGCCTGGCGCCGGAGCTCCTTGAAGTACGCGCGGATCTTGCGGTTGGTCTGCCCGTAGAACATCGACTGGAACGCCGAAGACGACACGAAGAGGAACGGCACGCCGGCCTCGGACGCCATCGCCTTGGCCATGTAGGTCTTACCGGTGCCCGGGGGACCTTCGAAGAGGATCGCCTTCCGGGGTGTGCCGCCCATCTGCTCGTTGAAGGTCCGGTAGGCCAGGAACAGGTTGAGGGTCTTCGTCACCTCCTCGACCAGGCCTTCGGAGCCGCGGACGTCGTCGAAGGTCATGGTGAGTTCGTCGGGCCGATACAGGATGTGCGGTGACCGACCGGCCGCCAGCAGCGGCACCACCATGACGGCGCTGAGCAGCACGATGAGCCCGAGGGGCAGCAGGTAGGGGGTCAGGCCCGACGGGACCGAGGGCGAGGGGAGCGAGAGGCCCGGAGCCAGGACGTCGCGGAGCACCACGAGGACGAGGACCACGGTGAGGAGACCGGCGAGGCGCTGCACGCGGTTCGAACGGGTCCGGGCCCGGTGCGCGCCGACGTCGGTCGAGGACATGTCGGCCACACCCGAGGCCGACAGGGCGCCCAGGGCCGGCTGCCCGGGTACATCGGGGTGTCCGACGGGTCGGTCGGATCCAGGGGCCTCGGCGGACCTGTCGTCACTGCGGTGCGTCTGCGGAGCGTCCAACGCCGTCCCCTGTCTGTGCGCGGGCGGCCTCAGGGCCGCCCGATGTGAGCCACGCCTACGTCCGGCCACCGGGTCAGTACGACGACGGTGCCTCCCGGCGAACCTAAGAGTTGCTCGCCGAGAGGGGCAACTCATCTCACGCACGGTGGGCGTATGGGCGATTCTGCAACCGTCGGGTGGCGGAATCCCACCTCACGTGGGCGAATCCGGGTTTCCGGCGGTCTTCGACCGGGATCAGCCGGCGGCAGGTGCGGGGAACTCCCGGACCTCGAAGTCCGACAGCACGGTGGGGCACAGCGCCGCATCGGTCAACGAGCACGACTCGGCGGCCACGGCCATCGGCGAGCCGGAGGACTCGGCGGTGGGGACCTGGGGGAAGAGGACGACCCCGGTGACGGCGCTCTGGCCTCCCGACGCAGCCACGCCCCCGACCAGTCCCGGTGGGTCGGTCACCTGGGTCACGTCCGGGGTGAGCACGTCCGTCGTCTCGCCGAAGGGCTTGGAGGTGGAGCAGCCGGCCTGCTGGGACTGCCAGGCCGGGAGGGTGAAGTAGGGGCAGACCAGGTCCACCCCCGCGTTCGAACCGGTCGTCGCGTAGGTGGCGAAGATGCCCTCGGCACCGGGCGCCGGCGGGCCCGACGTCGGTGGCTCGGGGTCGTTCGGCGGATACACCGCCAGGGTGGTACCGCCCGATGCGATGATCGCGGCACCCTGGCCCGATGCGGGAGCGGTCGACGGTGCGGTGGTGCCGGCGGTGGACGACGGCGGGTTCGGCGTCGTGGCGGACGACGAGCTCTGGGTCGTGCCGCCGGCGCCCGGTGCGACCGATGAACAGGTCCAGCCGGTGGGCCCGAGCAGGACGTGCACGCCGTCGGTGAAGAAGGTGACCTTGCCGACCAGGGACGTCGGCACCGGAGCGAGGAGGATGGTCGGGTTCCAGGAGCCGTGCGACGCGATCGGCGCATCGCCCCGGTCGGGAGCGCCGCATGCCACCACCGGGAAGCCAACGGCCACCTCGCCGTTGAGCGGCACCGTCGTTGTGGTGGAACTGGACGACGCCACCGACGGGGAGACCCCGGTCGTCGAGGTGGTGCTCAGGAGGGTGATACCGCAGCCGGTCAGCACGGTGAGCCCGAGCGTGGCCAGTGCGGAGAGGAACCGCGGCAAGGCCGGACGGGACCGCCGGGAGCGGACAGGGAGCCGGGTCACCCCCCCGACGATAAGCCACGGCGCCCACCGGAGTGGTCGATCGGGCCGTCCGGTCCGGTCGGGCCCGGCGCTCCTGCCCCTTCCCCGTGCCCCCGGCACCGGCCGATGGAGTCGGGACCGGCCGGACGGGTGGATTACCCTCGGACCACCGGCGGTGCCCGTTCGACGGGTAGGTCCGACCGGTCGAACGCAGCAGAGGAGGAGCGTCCGTGGCCGTGGTCGAGGAGTCCGCACCGTCGGGTGAGCCCGGCCCCTCCCGCCGACGCGGCGGCCGACGGGAGGGCCGAGACGCACGCCTGACCGGGGGCGTCGACACCCTCCCGGTCAGCTACAAATGGATGGCACTGTTCATCTCGACGCTCGGGATGCTCATGGCCACCATCGACGGCTCGATCGTGCTCATCGCAATGCCGAACATCTTCCGGGGCATCGGGATCGATCCGCTGCAACCGGGCAACACCTTCTATCTCCTGTGGATGATCCTCGGCTTCCTGGTCGTGAGCAGCGTGCTGGTGGTCAGCCTCGGCCGGTTGGGCGACATCTACGGCCGGGTGCGCATGTACAACCTGGGCTTCGCCGTCTTCACCTTCTTCTCCCTGCTGCTCAGCATCACCTGGATGACCGGACA
>JAKAZC010000323.1 GCA_021826655.1 Actinomycetes bacterium
GCCCGTGAGGTTCGGGTACTCCCGGTTCGCCACCCGTGAGCCCTGGCGGGCGTTCACATGGATCTCGACGTAGACGCGCACCACGGCCGTGAGGCGCTCGACCGGGTCGTCGCCCACCGTCGCCAGCGCGGCCTCCACCACGTCGTCGAGCAACCGGTGCCGGCTCACGACCAGGTCGTAGAGGAGGTCCTCCTTCGACGTGAAGTGGTTGTAGAGGGCACCGGGGGTCAGACCGCAGGCACCGGTGATCTCCCGGACGCTGGTGGCCGCCGATCCCTGGCGGAAGAACAGGTCGTCGGCGGCACGCAACAGGCGGCGAGCGGGGTCCGACCGGTTGGCCCCGTCGTCGGCTATCGCCTCCGCCACCGCGTCGCTCGCCGCGTCGCTCGCCGCGTCGCTCGCCATCTCGCTGCCCCCTTCTCGTCCCGGACGCCGGAGCGACGCCGACGCCGGTGCGCCGAGGACGTGCCCTGGCGGAGCATGCCACGCCGGGGTTGGCCCTTGACGCGACCCCGTTCCTTCATTACATGTATAAACGTTCATTCATGTGGAGGCCACCCTGGCCTCCGGAGGGGGGATCCATGGCCGATGCTGCTGCTCCCGGCGTCGCGACACTCGAGGGCCGCGGGGGAGGTGAACGAACGCCACCGGCTCCGACACCCGCGCGGGGGGCGCTGGCACGGATGCTCTGGTACCGCCAGCTCGACCGCTACCCGGACACGGGGCCCCGCATCGGCTACCTGGCCATCGTGGTGGCGGCCACGATCATGCTCTACTACCAGCTCTACGTGGGCGGAGCCGTGGCGCCCCAGATCCTGGCCCACTACGGCATGTCGTTCCGCTTCTACGTGGACATCACCGTGGTGGCCAACGCGGTCGGTGCCTTCAGCTCGGTGATCGCCGGGCTGGCCGACCGGTGGGGGCGGGCCAACATGGTCGCCTACGGTCTCGGCATCACCGCCCTGCTGGTGCTCTTCGGCATCCCCAACGCACCGAACAGCTGGGCGTTCGCCGCCATCGTGGTCGCCGTCGGGTTCGTCGAAGGGATCGTCCTGGTGGCGACGCCGGCGCTGGTGCGGGACTTCTCGCCCCAGCTGGGCCGGGCCTCGGCCATGGGGTTCTGGACGCTCGGTCCGGTGGTGGGGAGCCTCATCGTCTCGGTGGTGGCGTCCAACACGCTCTCCCACCTCGTCGCCTGGCAGGACCAGTTCATCATCTGCGGCATCGTCGGCATCGGCGTGTTCGTCGTCGCCCTGTTCGGCCTGCGCGAGCTGTCGCCGGGACTGCGCGACCAGCTGATGGTGTCGATGCGGGACCGGGCCCTGATCGAAGCCAAGGCCAAGGGGATCGACATCGGCGAGAGCCTCCGGCACCCGTGGCGGCAGATGCTCCGGCTCGACATCGTCCTCTCCGCCTTCGCCGTCAGCGTGTTCCTGATCATCTACTACACCGCCGTGGGCTTCAACCCGATCTATTTCGAGACCATCTTCGTTTTCATCCCGTCGCAGGCGAACGGGCTCGGCAACTGGCTGTGGGCCTTCGACGCGCTGGCGCTGGTCGTGGTGGGGGTGCTGTCCGACTGGCTCAAGGTGCGCAAGCCCTTCATGGTGGTCGGAGCCATCGGCGCCGTGGTGATGACGATCATCTACCTTGGCAAGGCGACCGCCCCCCACACGACGTACTACGAGTTCGTCCTCATCCTCACCCTGCTGGCCGTCTTCCTCGGCATCGCCTACGCACCGTGGATGGCCAGCTTCACCGAGACGGTCGAACGCCGGAACCCGGCGCTGACCGCCACCGGGCTCGCCGTGTGGGGATGGATCCTTCGCATCGTGGTCGCCGTGTCCATCTTCATCCTGCCCTTCGTCGTGTCGTCGACCACGCCGCTCGTCACCTACGGAGCGAAGGCAAAGGCACTGGCTGCCGAGTACGCACCCCAGCTCACCACGGCCAGCCAGGTCGACCCGACCACGCTGGCCGCGCTGGCTGCCAACCCAGGTAATGCGGCCGCCGGTGCCAAGGCCGTGGGCGAGATCGTCGCCGCCGCCCACGTCACGCCGACGGAGGCCATCAGCCGGCTCGTGGCACTCGCCAAGGTGCCCAAGGCCGACATCGCCTTCCTCCAGGCGCACGGAGCCGCCGTCCAGAATGCGGCGAAGGAGACACCGGGCCAGTGGCAGAACTGGTACTGGGTGTGCGTCGCCGGCGAGCTCGTGTTCCTGCCGTTGATCTTCTTCATGGCCGGGAGGTGGTCGCCCGCCGCCGCCCGCCGAGACCTGCGCGAGCACGAGGAAGAGGTCCAGGCCGAGCTGGCCAAGCTGGGAACTGCCTGACCCGCTCGACGAGCGCCGTCCCGGCCCCCCATCCCGACTGCCGCCGCGGTTGGCCTGGGGGGCCGGGGCGCGTCCGTTCTGGCTCCCCGAATGCGCCAGGGCGCAGCTCCCGGTACCGGTCGTATCAAGAGCACCACCTCCTGTACGCCTCAACCCAAACCTGGGACCTGCGCACGTGGGTGACGGATCAGGCCCGCGGGAGCTCCCGGTACGGGAACGTGACGCTCACGGCCAGACCGCCCTGGGGCCGGGCTCTGGCGTGCAACTCGGCGCGGTGGACATCGGCGACGGACCGGACGATGGCCAGCCCGAGGCCGTGTCCCTCACCGTGGAGGCGGCGGGCGCCTGCCAGGCGTACGAAGGGCTCGAAGAGGTGGTCGACGTCCTCGTCGCTCACGAGGGGACCGGAGTTGCTGACGGCCACCGTCGAACCCCGGCCGCTCTGCGACGTCCGCACCGTCGCGTGCCCACCGGGGACGTTGTGGCGGATGGCGTTGTCCACCAGGTTCCCCACCAGGATGGTGGCGAGGCGCCTGTCCCCCACCACCGGCGCCATGCCGCCGGCGGCGTCCAGGGCGACCTCGCGTCCGGCTGCTTCGTCCAGGCGGTCGTGGACCACGGTGCGGGCGATGCCGGCGAGGTCGAAGCGCTCCCACCGTTCGATGCCCCGCTCGCTCTCGGCCAGCGTGAGCAGGTCGTCGATGAGGCGCTCCTGTTGGCTGCCCAGCGCGACCAGCTCCTCGCACGCGGCGCGCAGCGATGCCACCGACGGGTCCGGATCGGCCATGGCCACCTGCAGCACGGCCCGCTCGGCGGTCAGCGGGGTGCGTAGCTCGTGGGACGCGTTGGCGACGAAATTGCGCTGCGACGCGAACGAGGCCTCGAGCCTGGACAGGAGGTCGTCCAGGGTGGCCCCCAGCTCCCGGAACTCCTCGTAGGGTCCCTCTACCGCCAGGCGGCGGTGGAGGTTG
>JAKAZC010000324.1 GCA_021826655.1 Actinomycetes bacterium
CGTCGGTACGGGGCCGCCCCGGCGGCCGGGGGCGGCAGGCGCCGCTCCATGCGGGCTAGCACCGGGCGGTCCATACCTTCCCACCACACAGCCGCCTCATGGCGACCCAGGGCGGTGAGCGCGGCGCTCTGCCGGTCGTCGAGGTTCATGCAACCGGCGAGGACTCTTTTGTCCTCTGACTCCGTGGAACGGAAGGCGACTTTCGTGGCCGTGTTGGCGATGGCGGACTGGGCCAGGCGGGCCGGCGACTGGTCCACGACGACGATGCCCTCGCCGGAGGACCGGATCTCGGCCAGCATGTTGCCGATCGCCTCGGCCACGAAGCCGGTCGAGTTGGACGTCACCATCTCGCCGGCGGTGCCCGTCGACGCGTCGCGCCTGAGCAGGCGGTGCGCCTCCTCGATGACGGTGAGGTGACGGAGGGTGTCCGAGTGAACGCCGTGACGGGCCTCGGCCAGGCGCAGCAGGAGCAGCCCCATGAAGAAGGCCTTGGCCTCGTCGTCACCGACGAGGTCGAGATTGACGACCACCGCCTCGCCGAGGAGGGAGTCGATGTCCAGCGGTCGGTCGGTGTCCAGGGTCGCCCCTTTGGGACCCCGGGTGAGCGATCCGATCCGGGCCCTCATCGCGCCGACCAGTGTCCGCTCCACTTCCGCTGGATAACCCAGGCGGGCCGGCAGCCCGACGGCCACGTCCAGCAGGTCGCTCAGCGTGGGCCACCGGGGCGTCCCTGACGGTCCGGCCAGGGGACCGCGGTCGCGAGCCATGTCCCAACCGCGGGCCTCGTACACCTCGTGGAGTGCGTGCTCGACGACGTAGGGCAATGGGTCCACCATGGCGAAGCTGGCCCGGAAGAGCGCCACCAGCCGTTCGATGTGGCTCTGCATGGTTACGCCGTCCGGGACCTCGAGGGGGTTGAGGTACCAGGGAGGGGGTGAAGGGCTGCCGACCACCCATGGCCGGAGCCCGGTCAGCTGGGAGCGCAGATAGTCGGTCTTGGCCGGCTCGATCACCAGGTATGACAACCCGGCCGCGTGAAGCGCCTCCAGCAGGCTGAAGAGGAAGGTGGACTTGCCCACGCCGGTGTTCCCGGTGATCAGGGCGTGGGTCAGGAGGGCGCCGGCGGGTACCTCCATGGCGAGGCCGGACGCGGTAACGCCGAGCCGCACCAGTGGCCCGTCCGCGACGAAGGGTTCGGGATGCTCGTCGAAGCGGGCCCACGCCCGGCATGGCAGCCCATGCACGTCATGGAGGGGTGGACGCACCACGTACGACGCCTCGTCACACGTGACGAACCCTCCGGGCACCCAGCCGTCCGGGCAACCCATCGCTCGCCATCCCGGCCTGCTCCCGTCGCTGGCCGTTGGCGTCGACGCGACGGCGACGGCGGCGAGCGCCTCCAGGACGGCCGCGTCGGGCGCGCTCAGCACGACAGCGGCCACCCCGCCGCCGCTACGAGTGGCCGTCCGGCAGCGGTCCTGCTCCAGCTCGATCCCGTCGAGAAGCTCCCGCAGGACGGGGTCGTCGAGGTCGGCGGTGGTCACATCGTCGACCACGACGGACCGGTTCACCTCGGCGGCGAAAGCCATCCTCAGGTGGGCCAGGCGGGCGTACCGCTCCACCACCGCGTCCCGCGGAGCGGGGTACATCAGGACCGTCAGGCTCCAGTCCGGCAGACGGGTGGCGCAGAGCCTTTCCAGCAAGCTCGACCCGGACTTCGGGTCACCCACCGCGCTGTGGCCGGTCAAGGCGACGGAGGCACCGTGGGCGGTGTGGGCCCGGGTGAGGCCGGTCCGGACACCCGTATTCCGGACGACGTCGACCTCGACCAGGTCGGCGCCCGGCAGGCAGGCCAGCACCGCCGGGCGGAGAGCACCGGGGGCCATGCCGCCGGCTCCGAGGTAAAAGGCCAGTCCCGAGGGTGTCGTGGAGGCCACGATCGCCACCGCCCCGCTTCCTGCCAGGAGGCCGGAAAGCAGGGACGCCATCGCTTCGGAGAGGGAAGGTGAGCCGCTCTCCTCCCAGAAGGACGCGTGCCGACGCACCCGGAGCCACTGCAACTCGGGCACGAGCGCGTCGAGATCCGGCAGGCGGACCAGGGGAACGCTCCGCAGCTCAGGGTCCTCGACCCATGCCCACACCGTGTCCCGGCCGGTTCCAGGTTCGGGAACGGCGGTCAGCACCCGGCGGACCCCGTGGCGGACGTCCGGCACGACGGAGTGCATCACAGCACCGCCTGGAGCACTGACAGGAGCAGGAAGGCGTCCAGCAGGACAAGCAGGGTTGTCCCGCCGACGCCATCCCTCCAGAGGACGGTGCCGGTGGTGAGGTTGCGCACCTGCGCGGCGTGCAGGACGCCGGCGACCCTGACGCCCCTCACCGACACGGTGTCGCCCAGGGCGATGCCCGTGCTGTGTCCCCGCAGGCGAACGTCCGTTACCGCGCCGCCCTGGTTGCAGCGGAAGGCCAGTTCCGTCGACGGGACTGCCCCGACCCGCGCCCGGGGCCGGGGCAGGAAGAGACCCAGCACGGGAAGCAGGCCGACCCGGCTGAGCAACCACAGCAGGAGCACCACCAGGATGATCGGCACGATCATGGCCGCGAGCAGGTTGGACAGGAGCCCGGGGGACGACACCACCAGGACGACCGCGAGGAGCACAGCCAGCGCCCGCAGCCCCCGGTTCGGCCGCCCAGAGACGAGGTTGGCCACCGGCCGGGACGCGACCGTCGCCGCTAGACCGGGCGTAGCTCCGGCGGGCTGGGCCGGCCAGCGGCCGACCGTCGGACCGGGTAGTGCCGGCGGGGCGGTGACCGACGGTAGGGGCGGGCAGGCGGGACACGTCCCGCCTGGCAGTAGGTAGCGGTCGCAACGGGGGCAGCGCATCCCTCACCTCTTCCTTCTCCGGGGGCTTGCTCGCCAACGGTGGAGACGGGCCAGGGGAGGCGGGCTTACAGCTTCAACAGCTTGAACCCTGTAAGGCCTCCTGCCCGCCGTCGTCTTGCTGACCGTCGGAGGCGCCGCCCGGCGACCTCGTCGAGAAGGAGGAGGACCAAGTGAGCAACATCGAACCTCTCGGGAACGACCGGATCTCCGGCTTCCTGGGCCGCCGGAAGCTCGGCTGGCTGCGGACACCCGGCGGCGCGTTCATCGTCGACTTCCGCACCGACTTCGGGCAGGCCCGGGTCTACCTCGGGGCCGAAGGCGATGGCGACATCTTCGTTGTGCGCGTCACCACGGGTGATGCCTTCGGGGCCGAGTGCTGGCCGGCGCTCATGTCGCTCGTCAACCGCTGGAA
>JAKAZC010000325.1 GCA_021826655.1 Actinomycetes bacterium
AGCTGCTGGCGTTCAACTTCCCGTCGATCACCGGCGGCTCCACCGGGTTGAACGTCCCGCCGCCCGCCTGGTCCCCGTATAGCTACAACCTGCCCTTCTACTACGTCGCCCTGGGCACCGCGATCCTGGCCCTCCTCACCTCCTGGGGGATCCGGCGCTCGAAATTCGGGCTCGGGCTGCTTGCCATCCGGGACGACGAGGACCGGGCCAAGGGTCTGGGGATCAAGGTGACCCGGGCCAAGCTCATCGCCCTGGTCATCTCCGCCTTCTACGTCGGCATCGCAGGCGGGCTCTACGCGGTGTTCGTCGGCCAGGTGTTCCCGCAGTTCGCCTTCACACCGTTCTACGACCTCTACCTGGCGGTGTTCAGCTTCGTGGGGGGCCTGGGAACCCTGGCCGGACCGGTCCTCGGCGCCCTGGTCCTCGGACCGCTGCAGCAGTACTTCGAGATCCAGTTCGGGGCGACGACACTGTATTTGATCATCTACGGGGTGCTCTTCATCCTGATCCTGCTGCTCCTGCCGCGGGGCGTGGTGCCGAGCATCTCGGATCGGTACCGCTCGATGCTGGCCGCCCACTGGCGCAAGACCGGTCGTGGCCCGGCGACGCAGGGCGGGAGCTCGCTGTCGCAGGGGCCGGCCACCGGGCCGGCGCCGGCGCCGGCCATGCCGGCCGAGCCGATCGTGCGGGAGGGCGCATGAGCCTCATCGAGGTGCAGGACATCGCCAAGGCGTACGGAGGCATTCGAGCCCTGGACGGCTGCACGATGACGTTCGAATCCGGGAAGATCAACGGTCTGATCGGGCCCAACGGATCCGGAAAGACCACGCTTTTCAACGTCGTGACCGGCTACGAGCGGCCCGACCGGGGCCAGGTGGCGGTGAACGGCGAGGGGATCACGGGCCTGTCGCCGGACAAGGTGTTCGGCCGGGGCCTGGGCCGGACGTTCCAGCTGACGCGCATCTTTCCCCGCATGACCGTGGTGGAGAACCTGCACGTGGCGGATCAGCGGGCCGGAGGGTTCCGCTCGGAGCTCTCGCGGTGGTCGTCGACCGAGGAGCGGTCCAAGTCCAAGGAGGTCCTGGACTTCGTCGGCCTGACCCGCCTGGCCGCCGAGCTGGCCGGCAACCTCTCCTACGGGCAGCAGAAGCTCTTGGAGTTCGCCGGCATCATGATCGCGGAGCCGCAGGTGATCCTGCTGGACGAGCCGGCCGGTGGCGTGAACCCCACGCTGCTGACGCACCTGGCCACCCGCATCCAGGCCCTCAACGGCCAGGGAACCACGTTCGTCGTCGTCGAGCACGATATGGAGTTCGTCATGGGCCTGTGCCACCGGGTGTGCGTCATGCACCAGGGCCGGGCGATCTGCGCGGGGGATCCCGAGACGGTTCGCGCCGACCCGATGGTGCTCGAGGCGTACCTGGGCACGGACATGCGCGAGATCGACGATGCTGAGGCGGAGGTGGTCTGATGCTCGTCTTCGGTGACGTCTTCGCCGGCTACGGCGGCGGGGACATCCTGCGTGGAGTGGACCTGGTGGTGGAGGAGCATTCGCTCACCTGCGTGGTCGGGCCCAACGGGGCTGGGAAGTCCACGCTCATGAAGCTGGTGAGCGGGCTGCTGCACCCCCGGGTGGGCAAGCTGGAGTTCAATGGCACCCCGATCGGCAAGGCGAGCCCGCGCCAGATCGTCAAGCAGGGCATCGTCCAGGTGATGCAGGCACGCAACCTGTTCCCCGAGCTCACGGTGCGTGAGAACGTGGAGCTCGGGGCCTTTCTCGTGTCGGATTCAAGCCTGGTCCGCAAGCGGTACGACGAAGCGTCCGAGATGTTCCCCATCGTGAAGGACAGGGCCAAGGACCGCGCGGGAGCGCTGTCCGGCGGCCAGCAGCGGATGGTCGAGTTCGCGCGGGCCCTCATGACCGACCCGGTCCTGGTGTGCCTGGACGAGCCGTCCATGGGCCTGGAGCCCCGGGCAGCCCGGACCATCTACCAGAGCATCCGGACCATGCACGCGGCGGGACGCTCGATCCTCCTGGTCGAACAGAACGTGCGGGCCGGCCTGGAGCTGGCAACGCACGGCGTGGTCATGGAGAACGGGCGGGTCCGGCTTGAGGGCACCGGCATGGAAGTGCTGAACAACCCTCAGATGCGGACCCTGTACCTGGGTGGCACCATCGAGGAGGGAAAGGTCGCGAGCTCCACGGGGGCGCACGCGGCAGCGCCGCCCGGCGCGCCCTGAGGGCCGGGCCCCCCGCGCGCCCGCTGGGCAGCACCGCGATGGACTTCACGCTGTCTCCAGAGGACGAATCGCTTCTTGCTGCGACGCGCCGCTACGCCCGGGACGTGCTGCGCCCGGCCGCAGACCGGCTGGAGGCGGTGACGTCGCCCGAGGAGTTCCCCTGGGACCTGATGGAGGAGGGCACGGCACTGGGACTCAAGGCGCTGCCCCTGAGCCCCGAGCTCGGCGGCCGGGGGGCCGACATGGTGGTGCAGGCCCTGGTGACCGCCGAGCTGGCGGCAGGGGACGTGGGCGCGGCCTACTTCTTCCGCCACTACTGGCGGTTCGCCCGGCTGATCCCCCGGCTCCCCGAGCCGGTGCGTGACCTGGTGGTGAAGGGGATCACCTCGGACAACCGCTTCGTCCCCGCCAGCGCCAGCACCGAGGAGCTGGCGGGGAGCGACAACGCGCTGCCCTACGACGCCCCCGGGCACGGCGCGATGCTCGAGGCCCGGCGTGAGGGTGATGGGTGGGTGCTGGACGGCAGCAAGTCCATGATCACCAACGGCGGCATCGCGTCGCTGTACTTCGTGCTGGGCCGCACCGATGCTGGCGTGGGGATCCGTTCGGGGGCCACGATGTTTGCCGTGCCGGCGTCCATCCCGGGGGTGACGGTAGGGCCGCTCTACCGCAAGCTGGGCCAGCGCGGGTCACCCCAGGCCGACGTCGCCTTCGATCGGGTCCGGGTCCCGCTGGACTTTGCCGTGAGCGAGGTGGGTTCGGGCTACGCCTCCACCGAACGGGGGCTGATCGCCGCCAACGTCACCAATGCCGGGCTGTCCCTGGGGGTGGCCGAAGCGGCGTACGAGGAGGCGCTGGACTGGAGCATCGACCGGGTGCAGGGCGGGGTCCCCATCCACCGCCACCAGCTGGTCGCCCACGATCTGGGCTGGATGCGCTACCAGCTGGACGCAGCCAGGTCCTACCTGCTGCAGGCGGCCTGGCGGTACAGCCACGC
>JAKAZC010000326.1 GCA_021826655.1 Actinomycetes bacterium
TTTATGTACTAAGTTCTGTTGCAGGCCGAGCTGGAGGCGTCGTTCCCCTTCGTCGAGACGGCCGACCAGCTCCGGGCCATCGAGGAGGTCAAGGCGGACATGGAGGAGCCCCGTCCCATGGACCGGCTGGTCTGCGGGGACGTGGGCTTCGGCAAGACCGAGGTTGCGGTGCGTGCCGTGTTCAAGGCGGTGCAGGACGGCAAGCAGGCGGCCGTCCTGGTGCCCACCACCCTGCTGGCCAGCCAGCACCACCAGACGTTCGCCGACCGCTTCGCCGGCTACCCGGTGCGCGTCGAGCTCCTGAGCCGGTTCCTCTCGGCCGCCCAGGCCCGCAAGGTCGTCGACGGGCTGGCCGACGGGACGGTCGACGTCGTCGTGGGGACCCACCGGCTCCTGGGCCAGGACATCAGGTTCAAGCACCTGGGGCTGCTCGTCGTCGACGAGGAGCAGCGGTTCGGCGTGACCCACAAGGAGGCGGTGAAGCGCCTGGCCGAGGGGGTCGACGTCCTGACCCTGACGGCCAGCCCCATCCCCCGCACCCTGGAGATGGCCCTGACCGGGATCCGCGACCTGTCCATGGTGAACACGCCTCCGGCGGACCGCCTGCCGATCCTGACCTACGTCGGCGAGCGGGACGAGGCGGCGGTGTCCGAGGCCATCCGGCGCGAGCTGCTCCGGGAGGGGCAGGTGTTCTACGTGCACAACCGGGTGGCCGACATCGACGACGTGGCCCGGCGGCTCCGGGCGCTGGTGCCGGAGGCACGGGTGGCGGTGGCCCACGGGCAGATGGACGAGGGCAGCCTGGAGCAGGTCGTGCTCCAGTTCTGGGAGCGCCAGTCCGACGTGCTGGTGTGCACGACCATCATCGAGTCGGGCATCGACATGCCCACGGTGAACACCCTGGTGGTGGACCGGGCCGACCTGCTCGGTCTGGGGCAGCTCCACCAGATCCGGGGCCGGGTCGGACGAGGTGCCCACCGGGGCTACGCCTACCTCTTCCACCCGGCCGACCGGGTCCTGAGCGAGCAGGCCTACGAACGGTTGCGGACGATCGGCGAGCACACCGAGCTGGGGTCGGGGTTCAAGATCGCCATGCGGGACCTGCAGATCCGGGGGGCGGGAAACCTGCTGGGCCGGGACCAGTCGGGCCACATCGCGGCCGTCGGCTACGACCTGTACGTGCAGCTGGTGGCCGAGGCGGTGGCCGAGGCCCGGGGCGAGCCGCCCCGGGAGCCCCCGGCGGTGTCCCTGGACGTGCCGGGCGACGCCCACCTGCCCGCCGACTACGTCGCCGCCGAGGACGCCCGGCTCGAGGCCTACCGGCGCCTGTCGGGGGCGTTGACCGAGCGGCAGGTGGAGGACGTCGCCGAGGAATGGGCCGATCGGTTCGGCCCCCTTCCCGACCCGGCCGAAGGCCTCCTGGCCCTGGCCCGGCTGCGGGTGGAATGCCTCCGGCTGGGGATCACCGACCTGGCCGTCGTGCCGTCGCGCGTCGGCGGGGCCCGGCACGCCACGGCCCGCCTGTCGCCGGTGGTCCTGCCGGCCAGCGCCCAGGTGCGGCTCCACCGCCTGGCCAGGGGCGCCACCTGGCGCGAGGAGCTCCGCCAGCTGGTGGTGCCCCTCCCCGACGGGGGCCGCCCGGCGACGGTCCTCCGGGACCTGTTGCGGGCCCTGGTGCCCCCCGAGGCCGGTGACGACGCCGGCGACGCCGCGGCCAGGGCGGCGACGGCCGGCTGAGCAACCGGGCCCCGGGCCCGGCGAGCCGCCCCCGAGGGCCGGCGTCGGCGGATGCCGTCACGGCGGCGGCGTGGCGATCGAGCACGCGGCGCCGGGAGAACGGCTCATCTTCCGGTCGATCGTGGCCAGGGGCGCGTCCAGCGACTCCGCCAGTGCCACGTACCAGGCGTCGTACATCGAGAGGTTCGAGCGGAGCTCCCACACGCGTCCGGCCAGCGGATGGTAGGGGAACAGCTCGACCGGGAGGGCCGCCGGGTCCGCATGGGCGAGGATCCGCTCGGCCGGAAGGGAACTGCCCAACGCCGCCTTGCGCTGGCGGACCCGGGCTACGAGCGTCTCGGCGTCCGGGCCGGCAGCCAGCTGTGCCAGGCGTGCTCGGAGGTACTCCTGGAGCGATCGGCCGCTGAGCGCGGCCCGGGCCGCCAGCTCGTCCCGGACCTCGTCGGGGACGTCTCGGATGGAGATGGACGTGGGCATGACTCCATAATGCTGCTGATCGCAGCAGATCGCGATCACGACGGCGCGCGGGTGGCTCAGCCACGCAGCGTGCGCCGGCCACGACACCGAACGGTCCGGGCTCACCCTCCGGGGTAGCATCGCCGCCTCGTGAAGCGCTCACTGCTGCCCCTCGCCGCCCTCGTCGCCGCCGTGGCCGGCGGCCTCGTCGCCGCCTCGTTGACCGTCGCGGCCGACGCCGCCACGGTCAACGGGACCGCCATCACCCGCTCGAGCCTGGACGGCGACCTGTCGGCCATCGCCGCCAGCCCCTCCTACCAGTGCTATCTGGACGCCCAGGTGGTCCTGCAGTCCCAGGGCACGTCCCACCTCCCGCCGGTCGACGGGGCCGGCGCATCGAGCCCGGGCGGGACGGCGGGGACCTTCAACTCGACGTTCGTCCAGTACTGGCTGAGCCGGCTGGTGGACGAAGCCGTGGTGGCCCAGCTGGACACGTCCCGGCACGTGGGGGTCACGGCGGCCGACCTGGCGACGGCCCGTCAGGAGTACGCGGCCATCATCGACGGCACGTTCGCCACGCTGTCCCAGGCCGGCGTGCAGCCCAGCTGCGGCGTGCCGCCCTCGGGCAGCCAGACGATGGCCACCCTGCCCGCGTCCTTCGTGGACGAGCAGGTCCGGGCGGTGGCCCAGGGCGACGCCCTCTCGGCGTCCGCCGCCGGGTACGCGCTGACGGCGTCGGGCCTGCAGGCCTTCTTCGACGCCTACCCGTCCAAGTTCGAGACGATCTGCGTGAACGGGCTCACGGTGGCCACGCAGGCGTCGGCCCAGCAGCTCCGGAGCCGGATCGAGGCCGGGCTGCCCTTCGCCCAGGCCGCGCCGGCCGGGACCCTGCAGAGCGCCTGTTTGACCCCGAGCGACGGCAGCTACGCGGCCATCGCCGGGCTGGTGAACGGCCTGGCGCCGGGCCAGGTCTCCCAGCCGGCGGGCAGCTCGACGGGGACCTACTACCTGTTCCAGCTGACGGGCCGCCAGCCGG
>JAKAZC010000020.1 GCA_021826655.1 Actinomycetes bacterium
CGCCCGACGGTTGACGACGTCGGCGTACGCGTGCTGCAGCCGGCGGATCCCCGTGTCGTGCACGGCCTCGGCCACCAGTTGGTCGTCGATCACCCGGGAGACGCTATCCCGCCGCGGTCCGGCGGCTGACCGCGGGCCGGGACCGCGGTCAGCCGCCTGTGGCGCGACCGAGCCGCCCGCCACCCAGGCCTCCCCCGCCGAGGCCGCCGGTCAGCCCGGTCAATCCGCCTCGGGTGGTCGTGGACGAGGTCGGGACCGGCGCGGCCAGGTCGGCCAGGGACACCAGCTCACCGTCGGCCACCCCGGAGAGGATCTGGGTGCGTTGCGCGCCGACAGTCCCGATCGTCACCCGCACGGCCTTGGCCGCCGTGCCGTGGACCACCGTGACCAGGTGGCCGTTCCCCACCGTC
Organism: Actinomycetes bacterium; assembly: GCA_021826655.1. The sequence goes on from JAKAZC010000020.1 coordinate 411, forward strand.
CGGACGGCCGAGGTCGGGACCGTGGTGACTCCGATCGCGCTCCGGGTGACGATCGACACCGACGCCGCGACCCCCGAGTACTCCCCGAGTCCGGTGGAGTGGACGGCGATGGTGACCGGGTAGGTGGTGGACGACGTCGTCGAGGTGCCCAGTACCCCGACCCCGATGACCGTGCCGTCGAGCACGGTCGGACTCGAGTCGGGGGTGACCAGGGCCTGCTGTCCTTTCGCCACCTGGGACACCGAGGTGACCGGGACCGAGGTCGTCACCTCGTAATCTGCACCCGAGCCGATCACGACCACCAGCGGCGTGCTCGACGGCGTCCCCGCCGCCACCGCCTGTCCGACGGCGAGTGACACCGAGCCGACGGTGCCGGACAGGGGACTCACCAGATCGCCCTCTGCGGCGTCCTGTTGGGCGGTGGCGAGGGTGGACTGGGCCACGTCGACGTCGGCCTGGTCCACCGCGAGCTGCTGAGGCGTGATCGCCCGCGTCCGGCCGCCCGAGGTGGCCGCGGTCGTCCCGGCGGCGCCCGCGCGCGCCGTGGGTGTCGTCGTCGAGGTGGTCGTCGTCGAACTGGTCGGAGCCCCGGAAGTGCCGCCGGTGCCCCCCGATGCGGCCGGGCCGCCCGTACCCCCGCCGGTCGACGACCCGACGAGTCCCAAGGCCGCGGTCAGGGCCGCCTCGTCCTGGGTCACCTTGCCGATCGATGCGACGAGCGTGGCGTGGGACGACGATGCCGACGCCAGGGCCTCGGCGCACGTCGCGGGCGCCCCGCCTGTGCCGGCGGACGCACCATCGGCGCCTCCCGGCGTCCCGGATGCGGCCGGCGCGTTCCCCGTGGCGCCTGCCGTCGATGTCGACGCAGTGCGGGTGGTCGGCTGGGTCACCGGCTGGGACGGAGCGGTGCACACCGTGGTCGCGGAGGTGAGCGCGGCACCGGCCGCGACGGCGTCGATGTCCTGCTGCTTCTGGTCTCCGACCAGGGCGGCCTGGAGCTTTGTCACGTCCTGGCCGGAGGCGCCGGACGCCGCGATGCCCGAACCCGAGGACGGTGGCCCCGTCGCCCCGGACGAGGTGACGCCGGACGAGGTCGTCGGGGCCGCGGCCGACGAGGCCGCGGACGCCTGGGCGGTCTCGTCGGACGCCAGCGTCGCCTGGGCGGAGGCCAGCGAGGCCTGGGCGGTCACCACCGTGGCCTGGAGTGGCGTCGGGTCGAGCGTGGCCAGCACCTGCCCGGCGGCGACCTGCTGACCCACGTCGACGGCCACGGTGCCGACCGTACCGGCGACCGGGAACGTCAGGTCGGCCTGCTGGACCGGCGTGATCGTCCCCACCGTGGCCAGCGTCGCCACCGCGGTTCCTCGTTCGACCACGGCGGTCCGGTACGTCGTGCCCGACGGGCGCGTCGCCACCCACGCCAGTACCACGGCGACGACGACGATCACCACGGAGAGCGTCCGCAACGGCGTGACCCGGACACGGGACACCGACGCGCGCGGCGGAGCGGCGGCGCTGTCGACCACCGGGGGCCTCTGCCCACCGTCCGGGGCGTCGACGGGGTCAGGCACCTGGAGTGGCCCCTCCCACCGCGCCCGGCCCGCCCCCACCGAATCCGCCCCGACGGCCGAACCCCGTCGTGCACGCGCCGTTGACCGGCGCGGATACCGTCAGCGTGGTGGCCGTGATGGCGCCCGTGGCACCGGCCGTCCCGACGGCACGTGCGCACTGCCCGACAGCGATCACCGACGGATCGACGTTCCGTGTCGTGGTGAACGTGGTGGAGCCAGTGAGTGTCACCGTGCCCGTCGACGTCGCCTGAGTCCTCGGGTTGGTCTCGTGGACCGTCACCGTCGACCCGTTGACCGCTGTCACCTCACCGGTCGCGGCGCCGAACGCGCGTCCTCGAAATCCCCCTGCCCGGCGGGTCCCGGCGCCCGGCGTCCCACGGGGACGACCACCCGGTCCCGGGCGGGTACATACCCCGTTCACGGGTTGGTTGACCGAGACCGTGCTCGCCGTGATCGGCCCACCGAACGCTGCACCCGATGCCGAAGTGGTGGTCGGGGGCGACCCGAACGCCGAGATGCACGATCCGACCGTGACCGCCGAGGGCGAGGCGACGGTGACCTGCCGGATCGTCGTCGAAGAGGTGTAGATCACCGCCGTCTGTCCCGTCGACGCGTTCTGGACCTGGAGTGTCGTTCCGCTGACCGACGCGATGGTGCCCGACGCGCCGGGAAGGGTGCTCGGGGTGGTCGAGCCGCCTCCCGTCGGGGCCGACGTCGACGTGGTGCTGGATGCTCCCGAAGATCCTCCGCAGGCGGCGGACGCGAGCCCCACCGCGGCAAGCGCGGCCAGTGCGGCCAAGCGGGGGGTGCGCCAGGTGCGCAAGCTGCGGGGGGTACGGGCCGTGGCGCGGCCGCCGTCGGTGCCCGGGATCGGATCGTCGGTGGGACGGGTGCGCATGCGCAGTTCCTCCTGGTGGTTGCCGGCTGGTGGTGCTGCCGTTCGGGACGTCATTCGCTGCGGAGGGCGTCGATGGGCGGGAGTTTGGCGGCCCGTCCCGCGGGGTAGACGCCGAAGACGATGCCGATGCCGATGGCGATGGCGATGGCCCCGACCGCGGCTACCGGTGAGACGGTGATGGGGTTGGAGATGAGATGTGGGAGCACGAAAGCGCCGACGATCCCGAGCAGGGCACCCAGCACACCCCCGACCGTTCCCAGCACCGAGGCCTCCACCAGGAATTGGCGGCGGATGACCCGGGGCGTGGCACCCAGCGCCTTGCGGAGCCCGATCTCGCGGATCCGCTCGGTGACCGACACCAGCATGATGTTCATCACACCGATCCCCCCTACGAGCAGCGAGATCCCGGCGATCCCCCCGAGCAGTACGGTGAGCGTCCGATCCACCGACGTGGCCGTGGACAGGACCTGCTGCTCGCTGGTGATGGTGAAGTCGGCGCCCGTGGGCGTGGTGATCCGGTGGAGGCTCAGCAGTTCCGCGTCGGTCTCCTGATAAGCGGCGGACAGGGTCGCCGCCGACGAGGCCTGGATGAGGATCTGGTTGACCGAGTTGCGGTTCGCCGCGCCGAACAGCAGTGTCGATGCCGTGGTCAGGGGGAGGATCGCCTGGTCGTCGGGATTGGCGACGGTCGACGAGCTCGACGACGAGCCGACGGAGTTGAGCACGCCGATCACCGACATCGGCTGCCCGCCGATGCTCACCGTCTGCCCGACGGGATCCCGGAATCCGAAGAGCTCCTGTGCAGTGGTCGCACCCAGCACCACGACCTCGGCGCGGGTCGCGAGGTCGTGGGGAACGATGAACCGGCCCTCGGTCATCGACCGACCGCGCACGGTCAGCCACGACGGGTCCGTGCCCACCGCCGTGGTGGTCCAATTGCTGGTTCCGGAGACCAGGTTCTCGGACACCGAGAGTGCGGGAGCAACGGCGTTGACGTCGGGGGCCACCAGCTTTGACGTCAGCGCGGCGGCGTCGCCCACCGTCAGGGTGGATGCCGAGCCGAACCCGCCCCGGATGCCGGAGGAGGTCGTGGTGCTGCCCGGCGTGACGGTCAGCAGGTTGGAGCCCAGCGCCGAGATCTCCGACCCGACCTGCTGTTGGGCCCCTTCACCGAGCCCCACCGTCAGGATCACCGCGGTGATCCCGATCATGATCCCGAGCACGGTCAGTGCCGATCGCAGACGGTGGGTCACCACGGCGTCGAGGCCGGTGCGGAACGTCTCCAGGAGGTTCACCGCGACCCCGCGTTGACCGCATCCGCGAACTGGCCGTCGAGGATCCGCAGGACTCGACCGGATGCCTCGGCCACGTCGGCGTCATGCGTGATCAGGACGATCGTCCGCCCGCCCCCGTGCAGCTCGTCGAGCAGTCCCATGACGTCGCGGGCCGACACGGAGTCGAGGTTCCCCGTCGGCTCGTCGGCCAGGATCAGGTCGGGATCGGTCACCAACGCCCGGGCCACCGCCACCCGCTGTTGTTGGCCGCCCGAGAGCTCACCCGGACGATGGTCGAGGCGCTCGCCCAGGCCAACCCGCTCGAGTGCATCGAGGGCGCGCCGGCGGCGCTCCGGGCGCGCTTCTCCGGCGTAGAGGAGGGGGAGCTCGACGTTGCGCAGCGCGTCGAGGGACGCGAGCAGGTTGAACTGCTGGAACACGAAGCCGATCCGCCTGTTCCGGATGTGGGCGAGTTCGTCCTCGGCCATGGCCCCGACATCGTCCCCGGCCAACCGGTACGACCCCGAGGTGGGGACGTCGAGGCAACCGAGGATGTGCATCAACGTCGATTTGCCCGAACCCGACGGCCCCATGATGGCGACGTACTCACCCGAGTCTATCGCGCACGAGACCCCACGCAGGGCATCGACCTCGAGGGCCCCGGTCCGATAGGTCTTCCAGACGTCGTCCACCTGGATCACCGGCCGGCGGACCGCAGGATGGGTGTCGGTCCGTTCCAAGCGGACTTCGGCGGTGTCGTGGTGACCGGTCATCCGGCGAACCCGCCGGCCCGGGGTCCCCCACCCCCACCTGCGCCGAATCCCCCACCGCCGAATCCCCCACCGCCGAATCCCCCACCGCCGAACCCGCCACCGGTTCGGGTGGCTCCGAGCGGTCCGCGGAAGGACACGGAGGTCACGAAGATCCGCTGACCCGCGGACAGCCCGTTCACGATCTGGGTACGGCCCGCCGAAGCGATCCCGACGGTGACCGGCTGGACGACCTTCCGGCCACCCGAGTCGAGGCTCACCGTCGTCGCCCCGCCCGTGAAGGTGACCGCCGTGGTCGGCACGACGACCACCCCCTGGAGCTCCTTCACGACGATGGACACGGTGGCGCTCGTCCCACCGAACAGTCCGGACGGGCTGCCCGTTACGTCGATGACCACCGGGAACGAGGAGACGCCGGACGTCGTCGTGGCCAGCAGGCCGATGGATCCGACCGTGCCGTAGACCGGCGCGGTGGCTCCCGACGGCGCGATGGTGGCCTGGTCACCCACCAGGAGCTGGGAGACGCCGCTGCTCGACACGGCGGCGTTCACGACGTAGGAGCCGGTGGACACCACGACGACCTGCGCCGAGGACGCCGTCGAGGTGCCCGATGTCCCGGTCGACGACGCGCCCGACCCGGCGCCTCCGGACGCGGCCGCGGACCCCGCGCCGGAACCGGCGGTGCCGCCCGTCGACCCGGCCGACCCGGCGGTCGCGCCCGATGCGGAACTGGAAGAAGACGATGAGCCGGACACCTGCTGGCCGACGACGAGATCCACCGATGCAACCGTCCCCGCCGTGGGGGAGACCAGGGTGGCGTCCGACACGGCCGTCTGGGCACTGGTGACCTGGTTCTGCGCCGAGGCAATGTTGGCCTCGTCGAGGGCGAGCTGCGTGGCGCTGGCCGACGCAGTCTGGTCGGTGGCCAGCTGCGCCTGGTCATTCGCCAGCGTCGCCTGGGCCTGGGCCAGCGACGCGTCCAGCGTCGTCGGGTCGACCGCCGCGAGTGCCTGGCCGGCTGCCACGGTCTGGCCGGGCGACACGTCGACTGCGGTCACCTTCCCCGACACGGCGAAGTCCACGTCGGCGGTGGTCGCCGGCTCGATGGTGCCGGTGGCGGACACCGTCTGGCTGATCGTGCCGGTGGAGACAGTCTGCACCGCCGTGGTGGAGACCACCCCGCTCGCCGCGGCACTCGACGGGCGGGTGGCGAACCAGGTCCCGAGCCCGGCGCCCACCAGTACCACGACGGAGGCGGTGATCCACCACCACGCGCTGTTCGACCTGACCGGTCCCGGACCCTTGGCCACGTGTTCCTCACCGATGTCCGCGTGGCCGAGGCCACTCCTCGTCACCCGTCGCGGCCGACCCGTGGGTCGTCCCGGGTGCTCGGTGGGAGACTCAACCAGTCGAAGATAAGGGTCGGCTGTGAGTCCCCTGAGTGAACGGTGAGTGACCCGTCGGTCTGGCGGGGCCGCCCGGCAGGCCGACCTGTGACTGCTTAGGCTGGTGTCGCCCGCCCACGAATCCCCGGAGGCCCCAATGCAGTACGTCAACCTCGGACGCACCGGACTGCGCGTCTCCCGCGTGTGCCTGGGCATGATGAGCTTCGGCAATGACTCCGATCGCCCATGGGTGCTTGGTGAGGACGAGGCGGAACCGATCGTACGGGCGGCCGTGGAAGGGGGTGTCACCTTCTTCGACACCGCGGACACCTACTCGGGCGGAGCCAGTGAGGTGGCGACCGGCCGGATCCTTCCCCGGTTCCTGGGACGCGACGAGATGGTGGTGGCGACCAAGGTCTACATGCCCATGACCCCGGGGGAGAACGGAGGCGGGCTGTCGCGCAAGCACGTCCTGGCCGGTATCGACGCCTCCCTCACCCGACTGGACATGGACTACGTGGACCTGTACCAGATCCACCGGTGGGACAACCGGACGCCGATCGAGGAGACGATGGAGGCACTCCATGACGTGGTCCAATCCGGCAAGGCCCGCTACATCGGCGCTTCGAGCATGTTCGCCTGGCAATTCGCCAAGGCCCAGTACACCGCCGACGCGCACGGATGGACCCGCTTCGTCTCGATGCAGAACCACTACAACCTGATCTACCGCGAGGAGGAGCGGGAGATGATCCCCCAGTGCGTCGACATGGGGGTCGGCGTGATCCCGTGGAGCCCGCTGGCCCGCGGCGTCCTGGCCGGCACCCGCACCCGTGCGGGCGAGAAGCGCACTACCCGCTCGGAGACCGACGACTTCACCAACTTCCTCTACAGCCAGTCGACCGACTTCGACGTCGTGGAGCGGGTGGCGGAGGTCGCGGCCCGGCGGGGCGTGCCGGCCGCGCAGGTCGCACTGGCGTGGTTGCTCCAGCGACCGGGAGTGACCGCGCCGATCGTGGGCGCCACCAAGGTCGACCACCTCGCCGATGCGTTGGCCGCCGAGGAACTCGCACTCGAGGGGTCCGAGGTCGAACGCCTCGAGGAGCCCTACGCTCCCCACCCGGTGCTGGGCCACTTCTGAGCTGGGCCGGTCCCGCTTTGGACGCACCGCGGCCCAGGAGGGCGGCCGGCCGGGCACCGACCACGACGGGCCACGTGTACGGTGCCGGGTAGCGCGGGGATGTGGCCCTGGCGCGGAGCAGGAGTGCAGTCATGGACGACGCCCGTACGGTCCGACCGGAATCGGTCGACTTCCACTTCGACATCATGTGCCCCTACGCCTACCAGACCTCCCTGTGGATCCGGAACGTCCGTGACGAGACCGGTCTCGACATCCGCTGGCGCTTCTTCAGCCTCGAGGAAGTCAACCGCGGCGAGAGCAAGAAGCACCCGTGGGAGCGGGACTGGTCCTACGGCTGGTCGATGATGCGGATCGGGGCCTACCTGCGGCGCCAGGACATGGCGCTCCTGGACCGCTGGTACGCGGAGGCGGGCAAGGCGCTGCACGTAGAGGGTCGGAAGCCCCATCGCCCCGAGGTCGCCGAGGAGATCCTGTCCGAGATGGGGCTCGATCCCGGTGCCGTTCGCGCCGCCGTCGACGATCCCACAACCGGCGACGAGGTGCTGGCCGAGCACGAGCGGGTCGTCGCCAGCGGAGGGTTCGGGGTGCCGACGCTGCTCTTCGAGGACGGTCAGGCGCTGTTCGGACCGGTTCTGGTCGACCCACCCACCGGCGAGGCGGCCGTGCGCCTGTGGGACCTCACCGTGGGCTGGCTCGAATTCCCCCATGTCTACGAGGTCCAGCGTCCGAAGGGTCCGGCCGACATCGACGCCATCGCCACCGCCTTCAGCCCGTACCTCGATGCCCGGGACTGGCTGTCGGTCCAGAGGCCGGCACCGTGAGCGGTCGGGCCGGGTGCTGATCGTCGTCGAACCGCTCGAGGCCGGGGCGCACGACGACCCCGGCCATCCCGAACGCCCGGCGCGGATCGGTGCCGCCATGCGCGGGGTCGATGACCTGCAACTCGGCACGGACCTGCTGATCGTTCCGGCCCGCCCCGCCCCGATCGTGCACCTGGAGCGGGTCCACACGCCCGCCCACCTCGACCGCCTCGAACGGCTGAGCGCGGCCGGTGGTGGCGCCATCGACGCGGACACCTACGCCCGGCGCTCGTCCTGGCACGATGCACGCATGGCCGCCGGCGCCGGGCTGGTCGCCGTCGAGGCCGCGACCGCCCACGGGGCCCCGGTCTTCGTCCCTGCCCGACCTCCGGGACATCATGCCGTCGCCGATCGGGCCATGGGATTCTGCCTGCTCAACAACGTCGCCGTCACCGCCGGAGCCCTGCGCGAGGTGGGCGAGCGGGTGCTGGTCGTCGACTGGGACGTCCATCACGGCAACGGCACCCAGGACGCGTTCTGGGACGACCCCGACGTCCTCTACGTCTCGATCCACCAGTGGCCCGCCTACCCGGGATCGGGTCGGGCCGACGACGTCGGCGGTCCCTCGGCACGCGGGGCCACAGTCAATGTCCCCCTGCCTCCCGGTGCCACCGGCGATGTCTTCCGCAGGGCCTTCGACCAGATCGTGACCCCTGCCGTGGAGGCGTTTTCCCCCACCTGGGTGCTGGTGTCTGCCGGCTTCGACGCCCACCGGGCCGACCCGTTGGCCGACCTGGCCCTCTCGGCCGGAGACTTCGCTGCGCTGACCGGGATCGTGGCCGGGTATGCCCCTGACCCCGGTCGCCTGGTCCTGTTCCTCGAGGGTGGCTACGACCTCGACGCCCTGCGGTCCTCCGTGGCCGCCTCGCTCGGCAGCCTGGTCGGGGCCGATCCCACGGAGGAGGCACCGACATCGGGCGGCCCCGGGTCGGCACAGGTGCGGACCGCGGCCGCCCGGTACCGCAGCGCGGTGGAGGAGGGCCGCACACGCGGAGCGGAACCGGGTGACACGGCACCGGAGGAGCGGGACCCATGACACCGAGCGGGCACGGACCCCTGTCCCACGACAACTACGCTCGCACGAGAAGCACCCGCACGATGGACGAGCCCTCCTGGAGGATGACCATGCCCACGGACCCGCAGGACCACCCGACCGGAGTCGTGGTCGGCTACGACGGATCTGCGGCTGCCGGCGGTGCCGTCACGTGGGCTGCCGAGCAGGCGGTACGGACGGAAGGACGCCTCGACCTGGTGACGGCGTGGGAGTACCCGACCTCGTGGGGCAGCGCCATTCCCCTCCCCTCGGGCTACGACCCGGCCCAGGACGCCCGGTCGATGCTCGACCCGGTGGTCGCACGCCTCCACGCCGAGTACCCGGACCTGGAGGTCCACGCCCATGTGGTGGAGGGGAACCCGGGCGACGTCCTGACGGAGGCCTCGAAGCACGGAGCGCTGCTCGTGGTCGCCAGCAGAGGCCACCGGGCGCTGGCCGGCGTCCTGCTGGGCTCCGTCAGCCAGCACTGCGCGACCCACGCTGCCTGCCCGGTCGTGATCTTCCGGGAGCCCGGACCGACGGCCTGATGGCCAGTGACCTGCTGGACGCCGTGATCGGCGGCATGCCGGCCGATTTCGTCAGCCCCGACGACGCCACGACCACACGGGCCCGGATGGCACCGTTCCACGGGCATCCACTGGGCCACGACACCGAGGTCCGAGTCACCACCATCGGTGGCGTGCGCTGTGGGTGGCTCTCCACGCCTGCGTCCCGGCGGCAACGGGGAACGGCGGTCTTCTTCCACGGCGGGGCATTCGTCTCCTGCGACCTCGAGGCGTACCTCTTCTATGCGGAGTTTGTGGCCTACCACCTCCGGGTACCCGTGGTCACCATCGACTACCGGCTGGCCCCCGAGCATCGGTTTCCCGCCGCGGCCGACGACTGCATGGCCGCCTACGCGGGGCTGGTCGACGACCTCGGGTCGGGACGCACCGTGTTCGTCGGTGACTCCTGTGGGGGCGGCCTGGCCCTTGTCACCGCCCAGGGGGCGCGTGACTCGAACGTCCGCCTGCCGGTCGGCGTGATCTCGCTGTCGGGCTGGACCGATCTCGACACCCGGGGCTACGGTCCGGCGGGTCCGGCCGGGGCCGATCCCTTCATCAGCGAGGAGTTCCTGCGGGCGCGGTCCCGCGACTACCTGGGCCCGGACGCCGACCCCAGGGACCCCCGTGCCTCGCCCGGTCGCGGGTCGCTGGCAGGGTTGCCGCCGATCCTGTTGCAGGTCGGCGAGGTCGACCTCACCCGGAGCGATGCCGAATACCTGGGCGGGGCCGCCGAGGACGTCGGAGCCGACGTCCGGGTCGATGTCGTGCCGGACGGGATCCACGGGGTCCAGGGACTGGTCAACCTGGGCGTGCCGGAGGCCGTCGCCGCGTGGTCGTCGGTGACCCGCTTCGTCGACGAGGTGCTCGGGGGCTGAGCTGGCCGCACGACCTCGCCCGCCCCGAACCGGGCGCACCCAGGGGCGCTCACCAGGTGTCGATGCAGTTCCGCTTCTTGCCGGCACGGATGGGGTTCGGCGGACACGAACGCAGGGCGGCGAGGATCCGGTCACGCGACTCCGCCGGGTCGATGACGTCGTCGATCTCGTAGGCGGTCGCCACGTTGAGCGCCTTGCCGTGCGCATAGGCGAGTTCGACCATCGATGCGAACAGCGCGTCGCGCTCGACCGGGTCCTCGACGGCCTCGAGCTCCCGGCGGAACCCCAGGCGGACGGCACCCTCCAGTCCCATGCCGCCCAGCTCGCCGCTCGGCCACGCCACAAGGGACAGCGGTGCCCGGAAGCTGCCGCCCGCCATGGCCTGTGCACCCAGCCCGTACCCCTTTCGGAGCACGATGGTGCAGAGCGGCACCGTCAGACTCGCCCCGATGACGAACATGCGGCTCACGTGGCGGACCGGTGCCGTCCGCTCGGCGTCGGGGCCCACCATGAATCCGGGCGTGTCGCAGAGGGACACGACGGGAAGGTCGTGGGCGTCGCACAGTTGGAGGAACCGTGCGGCCTTGTCGGCGCCCTCGGCGTCGATCGCACCTCCCAGATGGGTCGGGTCATTCGCCACGATCCCGACCGGACGACCTTCGATACGGGCGAGCGCGGTGACCATGCCGGCGCCGAAGCCCCGCCGGAGTTCCAGCACCGAGTCGCAGTCGGCCAGCACCTCGAGCAGTGCCCGGATGTCGTAGGCGCGGAGCCGCTGCTCGGGTACGGCGGCGCGCAGCAGCCGCTGGTCGGCACAGGTCCAGTCGTCCTCGGGGCCCTGGAAGTACGACAGATACCGCTTCGCCATGGCGACCGCCCCGGCGTCGTCCGCCGCCACCAGGTCGACCACGCCGTTCGGCACCTGGACCGCCAACGGTCCCACCTCCTCGGGCAGGTAGCTGCCGAGCCCACCACCTTCGATCATGGCCGGGCCACCCATGCCGATCGACGCCCCCTCGGTGGCGATGATCACGTCGCAGCACCCGAGCAGGGCGGCGTTCCCGGCGAAGCACCGACCCGAAGCGATGCCCACCAGCGGCACCAGGCCGCTGAGCCGCCCGAAGAGCTCGAAGGCCCGGGTGTCGAGCCCGGTCACCACGGCGTAGTCGGTGTCCCCCGGTCGCCCTCCGCCGCCCTCGGCGAAGAGCACGAGGGGGAGTCGCAGGCGCTCCACCAGCTCGAACAGCCGGTCCTTCTTGCGGTGGTTCTGCTGACCCTGCGTGCCGGCCAGCACGGTGTAGTCGTAGGAGACGACGGCACACCTCGCCCGGTCGTCCGCGAATCGGTCCCCGTTGATCCGGGCCGTCCCGCCCACCAGTCCGTCGGCAGGGGTCCGTTCGAGCAATTCGTCGAGCGGCCTGCGTCGGCGCTGGGCGGCGATGGCGAAGCCGCCGTACTCGGTGAAGCTCCCCGGGTCGCACAGGTCGGCGAGGTTCTCCCGCGCCGTGCGACGGCCGCGCCCATGGCGGCGGGCCACCGCATCCGGGCGTCCGGCGTCGGCCAGGAGTCCCCGTCGGGCGAACAGTTCGGCCAGGTCGCCACGACGGTGGTCGAGGTCGACGCCGTCCTCGGTCGCATCCGGCCCGTCGTCGTGCGCTCCGGTTTCCACCACGGCCAGCGGGTCGCCCTCGGCCACCAGTCCGCCCACGACGACGCCGACGCTTCGGACCGTGCCCGAGACAGGCGTGCGCACCACGTGCTCCATCTTCATGGATTCGAGCACGACGACGACGGCACCGGCGCGAACCGGGTCGCCCGGGGCGCACGGCAGGAGGACAACCGTCCCCTGCAACGGGGCGCCGAGGACGACCTCGGTCCCGGGCACCGGCGCCCGGCCACCGGCCGTGTCGTCGTCCCCGGGGCCCCCCACCCGATCGGCCCGGGTCACGACACGGGCATCGGGAAGATGGACGGCTCGTCGCCGACCGCGGCCATCGCCGATTCGCGTTGGGCAATTCCCATCGACGTGTCCCCCGCCACCGCGTCGAGTGCGACTGGCAGCACCCCGATGTCGCCCGGCGTGCAGAACGCGTGGACCCCGGGGGTGGAGAGTGCGAACCGGACGCCGCGCTGCACGTCCCCGACCCCCGTGTAGGGCTCGTACCACGTGGTCGCCGTGTGTGCCCTGGTCCCCCACGGGCGAGCCGCGACCGCCTTGATCGCCATGACCCCGACGTCGTGGGCCGCCGCGTGCTCGAGGAGGGCCTCGGCGTCCCGCCGGTAGTCGGGGTCCGCCCAGAGGCGAGGATTCACCGGGAACATGACGGTGTCGAGGTCGTAGCGTCGGAGCGCCTCGAGGTGCGCCGCCGGTGCCGTGTGCTCGTGGCCGGTGATCCCCACCCACCGGGTGAGGCCCTCGTCGCGGGCGGCCAGGATGGCCCGGACCGCCCGGTCCCGTGCGTCCAGCTCGGCGAGGTCGGTCACGGCGTGGAGCTGGTAGAGGTCGAAGGTGTCACAGTGGAGGAGGGTCAACGACTCCTCGAGCTGGGCCCGGACACCGTCCGGGTCGTGGCGCAGGGTCTTGCACGCCACGAACAGGTCGTCCCGCACGCCGGGGATGTGGGGGCCGAGCACCCGCTGGGCCGCACCGTACTGGGGGGCCACGTCCAGATGGTTCACCCCGGCGCCACGGGCCAGCGCGAACGCCGCGGACGTCTCGGCCGGATCACCCCTCCAGAACGCGGCACCCCCGAGCACGGCGACCGACGACAGATGTCCGGTGCGCCCGAGCCTTCGTCTCTCCACGACGGACACGCTAGTGCGGCCGCGCCCGGACCGGCGGGGCCCTCAGCCGGCCGCGACCGCGTCGCGGGCCGCCTCCCACCCCTGGATCATGGTGCCGAAGTGCATCGGGTTGTAGATGTCCTCCTCGGACGACCACAGCCCGTCACCGGCGTACTTCAGGATGGTGATGTTGTACTCCTGATGGACACTCCCGTCCCCGGGGTCCCGCATCCGATTCCAGACCTGACACACCACCCAGCCCCGGTCCTCGTCGACGACGTGCCACTCGATGGGGAATTCCGGCATGTCGCTCCCCGGGTACTCGGACATGGTCGCCTGGATCCACCCGTAGATGGACTCCCGCCCGTGCATCCTCCCGTAGACGTGCTCGATGTACTCGGCATCCTCGGTGAACAGGTCCGCCCAGGGTCGCCAGTCACCGCTCGCCCCCGACTCGGCCGCCCGACGCTGGTACTCGTCGAACGCCGTCTCGATCTCCTGCCTCGACCACTGTCCCACGATGTCTCCTGACCGGCCCGGCGGGCCTCGACCACAGTGTGCGCCGGTGAGGTAGCCGCGGTCAACGGATGGTCGGTGGGGCGACCGGTCGCACCCACCTCCGCACACGGGCGGCCGCTCACCTACCATGCGGGTGACACGGAGTACGAGGAGGGCACCACCATGAGCGCCGCCTGGAAGGTCCACACCCTCGGCGACCGTGACCCGGTCGCCCCGGTGGAGGACGTCGTCCGCCTCATCGACCTGGCCGGTACGTCCACCGGCGCCGCCTATGGCCGCAGCGACGTCGTCGAGGCGCTCCACGAGCACCAGCCCGCAGTCGTCGCCCTGTCCCCGACCGGTGAACTGGTCGGCGCGGTGGTCGCCCGGGTGAGTGGTCCCGACGCCCAGGTGTTGGCATTCGCGCTCCACCCCGCATGGCGTCGCCAGGGCATCGGCTCGGCGCTGCTGAAGCAGCTCGACCAGGAGGTCATCCACCGAGGCGCCTCCCGGCTGCTGGCCGTTGTCCAGGCGGGCCAGGTCGGCGAGGACGCCTTCGTGAACCAGGGGTTCACCCATCTGGAGGGCCTCCACCTCTATGCCCGGGACGCATCCATGGTCCCCGAGGAGCTCGCCCTCCTGGAACGCTTCGGCGGGTACCTGCCGACCGAGGGCCTGTGGGAGTCGATGAAGGGGTTCTCGACGGCCAAGGAGATCCTCGACCGTCGGGTGGTCGCCCCGCTCGCGCACACCGAGCTCGCCGATCGACTGGGCCTCCACCCTCCCGCGGCGGTGCTCCTCTTCGGACCCCCGGGCACCGGCAAGACGTCCTTCGCCCGTGCCATCGCCTCACGGCTGTCGTGGGCCTTCGTCGAGCTCCATCCGTCGCTCCTCGGCCAGGGGGTCGAGGGGGCACGGGCGCTGCGCGACGCGCTGGGCGAACTCGGGCGCGTCGACCGACTGGTCTGCTTCATCGACGAGGCCGACGAGATCGCGTCCGACCGGGCCGAGCGTCCCGACAGCCAGCCGTTGGTCAACGAGCTCCTCAAGGCGGTCCCGATGTTCAAGTCCAGGCCCGACCGACTGGTGGTCATGGCCACCAACTCGATCGCCTCAATCGACCCCGCGCTCCTGCGTCCGGGCCGGTTCGACCTCATCATCCCGGTGGGCGCACCGGACGAGGCCGAGCGCGCCGAGCTCGCAGACGAGTTCCTCGCCGCGGGCGACCCCGCCGACGTCGCCGCCCGCACCTCCGGATTCACCCCGGCCGACTTCGCCCTCGTCGCCCAGCGGGCCGCCCAACTGGCCTTCGACCGGGCCCTCGACGGCGAGACCCCGGAGATCACCGCCGACGACGTCCTGCGGGCGGTGACACTGACCCGGCCGTCGGTCGGCGCCTCGTCCGCCGAGCAGTTCACCGAGGAGGCGGCTCGGTACGCCCGACTGTGATCGGCCCGTCCCTCTCGACCGGCGCCGCGGTCACCCGTCGGCGAGTCGTTCCCACGCCGCGGCCAACGCCACGTCGTCCCCGGCCACCTCGATGACCTTCCGCCGTGAGGCGCTGCCCCCGGCGATCCGGACGCAGCCCCGGCGCACCCCGAGGGCGGCGGCCACCGCCTCGACCACGGCCCGGTTGGCCCGGCCGTCGGTGGCCGGTTCGCGCACCCGGACCACGACGACACCGCCGTGGGTCCCGCCGACTCCGGTGCGCGACGACCCTGGCCGGACGAGGACGGGGCGCTTCACGGGTACGGCGTGGAACGGCGACGGCGCATGGGCGACCCTAGGCGGACCCGTCGCCGAAGTAGGCGTCGCGCAGGGTCCGCTTCAGGATCTTGCCGGAGGCGTTGCGGGGCAGCTGCTCGTCGGCGAAGGCGATCCGACTCGGCACCTTGAACGGCGCCAGCGACTCGGCCAGGAAGTCCTTCAGGCCGTCTGCATCGAGATCGGACCCGGGCTGACGGAGGATCACGCACCCGACCTCCTCGCCCAATCGCTCGTGCGGCACACCGAACACTGCCGCCTCGTAGACGTCCCCGTGCTCGTAGATGGCGCTCTCGACCTCGGCGCAGTACACGTTCTCGCCGGCACGGAGCACCATGTCCTTGGCCCGGTCCTCGATGTACAGGAAGCCGTCCTCGTCGACACG
>JAKAZC010000327.1 GCA_021826655.1 Actinomycetes bacterium
GGGTCGCGGAGTCGCAGAGCTCGGGGCACCGCAGCGGGGTAAGGGCGTACACGGGGACCACCGCGGCGCCGCGGCGGGCCGGTGGGACGACGAAGTTCGTCCCGTGCACGACGTCGACGGGACCGACGAACCATTCGATGGGCGGGAAGTCGAGCCGGCGCCAGAGCCGGTGGAGCGGCCGGGCCGGCATGGCCCGCTGCCGGGCGAGCACCCCGCGCGGGAGGTGCTCGTCGATCCCGCGGCGCCGGCGCCAGCTGACCGCGTAGGCCGACACCTCGACGTCGCCCCGCTCGGCCAGGCCGGAGAGGATGCCCGCGCAGAACACCCCGACCCCCGTCGGCCTGCCGAGCAGCGGCGTGGCGTCCACCGCGACGCGGAGCCTTCCGGGCGCGCTCCGCGGCGCGCCGGCCCCCACGAGATGGACCGGTGCGCCCTCGTGACCCCCGGTGTCGGCGTCGGTCACCGGATCGGACGGCACCCGCCGAGCCTTGCACACGGCCCGCTACCCGCCGCCGGCGAGCTCGGCCAGCACCCCGTCGGCCAGTGCCGGCCATGCCTCGGCCGCCCAGGGGCCGAAGGCTCGGTCGCTGAGCGCGGCCAGGGCCACACCGGCGACCGGGTCGACCCAGAGGAAGCCGCCGGCCCGGCCGAAGTGGCCGAACGTCCGCGGGTCGTTGCGCGCCCCGGTCCAGTGGGGCCACTTCGACCCGCGGACCTCGGGGCCGAGCCCCCAGTCGCACGGCCGCTGGACCCCGAACCCGGGGAGGACGCCGTCGAGCCCGGGGAAGGCGACGGTGGTGGCCCGGCCGAGCGTCTCGGGAGCGACCAGCGTCGGCCGCATCAGCTCCCGGCCGAGCGCGGCGAGGTCCCCGACCGGGCCGGCCAGCCCCGACGCGGGCGATCGACCGGCGTCCCATCGGGTCCGCCCCATCGCCAGCGGCTGCAGCACCGCCTCGGTCACGTACTCGTCGAAGGGGATCCCCGACCGGGCACCCACGTGCTCGCCCAGGAGCTCGTAGCCGTAGTTGGAGTAGATGCGCCTGCGCCCGGGGACGGTGAGCGCCGGCCCGCGCCCGGGTCCGAGGCCCGACGAGTGCGACAGCAGGTGGGCAATGCTCGAACCCGGAGGGCCGGCCGCTTCGTCGAGCGAGACCGTCCCCTCCTCGGTCGCCACGAGCACCGCCAGCGCCGTGCACAGCTTGGTCAGCGACGCCCACGGCAGCACCCGAGCCACGTCGCCGACGGTCGCCACGACCCGCACCTCGCCGGACCCCGGCGGGGCCGTGACCGAGAGCACCACCGCGGCGGCGGCGCCGACCGGCCAGTCGTCGACGGCGCGGAGAGCCAGCATGGCGAGCGAGAGCGTACCGGCAGGCCCGCGTAGGCTGCCCCCATGATCACGACCCCATGATCACGACCCCATGATCACGACCCCATGATCACGGCAATCGCCGGCGGCGTCGGCGCGGCCCGCCTGCTGGCCGGGATCGTGCAGGTCGTCGAACCGTCGGAGATCACAGCGGTGGTCAACACGGGTGACGACCTGGTCCTGCACGGGCTGCACATCTCCCCCGACATCGACACGGTCACCTACACCCTCGCCGGGCGGGACAACCGCGAGACGGGATGGGGGGTCGCCGACGAGACCTTCACCACGATGACCGAGCTCGAGCAGCTGGGCGGGGAGGCCTGGTTCCGGCTGGGAGACCGCGACCTCGCGACCCACCTGTACAGGGCGCAGCGGCTGTCGGAGGGGGCGACCCTGAGCGAGGTGACCGCCGAGCTGGCCGAGCGGCGCGGGGTCGGTGTCCGGCTCCTCCCCATGTCCGACGAGCCGGTCCGCACCCGGCTGACCCTGGCCACCGACGGTGAGCCCGAGGTGGCGTTTCAGGAGTACTTCGTGCGGCTGCGCCACGGGGTCCCCGTCCGATCGGTCCGGTTCGACGGCGCGGCACGGGCCCGCCCCGCCCCGGGGGTGCTCGAGTCGATCCGGTCCGCGGCCACCGTGGTCGCCTGCCCCTCCAACCCGATCGTCTCCATCGGCCCGCTCCTGTCCGTCCCCGGTGTACGCGACGCACTGGTCGCCCGCCGCGACGACGTGGTGGCCGTGTCGCCCATCATCGCCGGATCGGCGCTGAAGGGACCGGCCGACCGCCTCCTCGCCGAGCTCGGCCACGAGTCCTCGGCGGTCGGGGTGGCCCGCCTTTACGCCGACTGGGTCGGCACGATCGTGATCGACGACGCCGACGCCCATCTGGCGGGTGCGGTCGAGGCCGAGGGGATCCGGTGCGTGGTGGCGCCGACCGTGATGTCGGACCGTCGCCGCTCCGCCTCGCTGGCCCTCGCCGTGCTCGACGCGGCCCCTTCCCGGAGGGACGCCCGCGGCGCGGCAGGCGACGGTGCGGCCGCGGCCGGCCCGGGGGGGTCCTCCCGGTGACGGGGCCCACGGGCGGGAGCATCTCCCTCCTGCCGGTGACCGGGCTCGGTGAGATCCGGCCCGGCGACGACCTGTGCGAAGTCGTGGCGGCGGCGCTTCGACCCGCAGCGCCCGCGGGGCCCGAGCTCTGCGACGGCGACGTCCTGGTCGTCACCCAGAAGATCGTGTCAAAGGCCGAGGGCCGGGTGGTACCCATCGACCACGGCGACGCCGCGGCGAAGGTGCGCCTGGTGGAGAGCGAGGCGGTCCGCGTCGTCCGACGGCGCGGCGACCTCCTCATCACCGAGACGGCCCACGGGTTCGTCTGCGCCAACTCCGGGGTCGACCTCTCCAACGTCGAGGAGGGGACCGCGGCGCTCCTTCCCGTCGACCCGGACCGGTCGGCCCGGCGGATCCGTTCGGGCCTGCACCGGCGGCTCGGCGTCCGGGTCGGGGTCGTCGTGTCGGACACCTTCGGCCGCACGTGGCGCCGGGGGGTCACCGACGTGGCCATCGGCTGCGCCGGGATCGCCGCGGTGCTCGACCTGCGGGGGACGGTCGACGCCGGGGGCCGCGAGCTGGTGGCCACCGAGGTCTGCGTCGCCGACGAGATCGCCTCTGCGGCCGAGCTGGTCATGGGGAAGGACCGGGGGATCCCGGTGGCGATCGTCCGCGGTGTCCCGCCAGCGTGGCTCAGGGACTCGTCCGTGGCCGACGAGATCGTCCGCCCCCCCGGCGAGGACCTCTTCCGCTAGCTGCGGGCGGCGTGGTCGAGCACGGCCTGCACCCCCTCGTCGAGCGTCGTCCACGAT
>JAKAZC010000328.1 GCA_021826655.1 Actinomycetes bacterium
TCCGCCGTCCAGATGGCCGAGGTGGCCGAGCCCTACATCCGGCGCCGGGCCATCCGACACCTCGAGAAGGGACGGGTCGTCGTGTTCGCCGCCGGCATGGGGAACCCGTACTTCACCACCGACACCGCGGCCGCCCTGCGCGCCGCCGAGATCGAGGCAGTCCTGCTGTGCAAGGGAACCCACGGCGGGGTGGACGGCGTCTATACCGCCGACCCGCGGCTCGACCCGAAGGCAACCCGGTACGACGAGGTCTCGTTCATGGAGGTCGTGGCGAAGGACCTTCGGGTCATGGACCTCACGGCGATCACCTTCTGCAAGGACAACGGGCTCCCGATCCGGGTGTTCGACCTGATGGAGCCGGGAAACATCCGCAAGGCGCTGAGCGGCGAGGCGATCGGGACGCTGGTCCGATGAATCCCCTGTTCGAGACCGTCACCGGGTGCGCCGGGACGACGATGGCTACGCTGGACCGCTAATGGACGACGACCTGATCGCACTCGTGGTGTCCGAGGCCGGTGAGCACATGGCGAAGGCGGTCGAGCACGCCCAGTCGGAGTTCAGCGCCATCCGCACCGGACGGGCCACGCCGGCCCTGGTCGAACATCTCAGGGTCGACTACTACGGGGTCGAGACCGAGCTCCGGCAGATGGCCGGATTCAGCGTCCCCGAGGCCCGTCTGCTCGTCGTCTCGCCATACGACAGGAGCTCGTTGGCCGCGATCGAGAAGGCCATCCAGGGATCAGACCTGGGCATCACGCCCTCGAACGACGGCACCGTCATTCGCCTCTCCTTTCCCGTGCCGACCGAGCAACGTCGCAAGGAGCTGGTGAAGGTCGTCAAGCAGAAGGCGGAGGACGGTCGGATCGCCGTGCGCAACCTGCGACGCAACGCCCGCCAGGAGCTCGAGGGCATGCAGAAGGACGGCGATCTGTCGACGGATGAGCTGGAGCGCGTGGAGAAGGACCTGGAAAAGCTCACCCAGGACCACGTCGCAGCCATAGACCGGCTGCTCGGCCACAAGGAGCAGGAGCTCCTCGAGATCTGAGCGCACCGGGCGACGGTCCGGAGACGACACCGGGCCGAACGGCGGCCTGGCACGGACACGGGCCGGGCCGCAGGCCCGGTCCTGGGGAGGATGCAACAGCGTGGAGCACGGCCCGGACAGGGAAGAAGGCGACGTGGACGACGACGGTGCGTCGTCGCGCCCCGAGCCGTCGAGCCCCTCCACCGGAGGCGTCCGCATCATCGGCGCCGAAACGGCAGCCGAGATCACGTCGGAGCTCCCGATCGTGCCACCCGCCCACATCGTCCCGGATCCGTCTGCTCGGGGCTCGGTCCGGATCATCGACGAGCCGCCGGACACCGGTCCGTCGCGGGACGCATCCCACGCCGAATTGCCGCACTGGACCGAGCCGGCCACCGGTCAGGTGCCGGCCGTGCTGGCCCGGGACGATGACGGGGGACCGTCCGACGGGATCCTCCCGCCCACCTGGCGCGAGGAGGACGCGGACTGGATCGCCCACGAGGAGGAGTTCGAGCCCGCCATGTTCGGGGACGACCGCGCCTCGCTCGGTGCGCTCGACGAGACGGGCGGAACCGACCAGGAGCGTCGGCCGTGGGAGTTCGACCTGGACTCGGTCCGGCCGGGTCAGCCGAGTCCGGCGTCCTCGTCGGCCGATCCGGTCACCGAACCCGTCCCTGCCGTCGGAGCCGATGGTGGGTACGAGGGGCGGACCCGAGCGAGCGCCGAGCCGTCTCCCGACGGGCCCCGGTCCACGGGCGAACCGACCGTGGCTGTCTCCTCGGCGGAGATCGCCACGGCGCCCACCCGATCAGCGGTACCGTCCGTGCCGACGTCCGAATCCACCATCGCCCACGCCGACAGTGTTGTCGAGCCGGCATCTGGTGAGGATGCCGACGGCACCCGCCCGTCGGGAACTCCCCGCGTGGGCCGGTCACGTCGGAGCGGACTGCTCCCGGCCCGCCTGAAGGCCAAACGACCCGACGACGACGCGGCGGGCACGCTTTCCGAGCCACTGGCCGCCGAGCCACCCGGAGCATCGGTGGCCGACGTCCCGGGCGCCGGGCGCCGAAAGCCCGGACTGGCCGGACTGGCCGCGGCCGACCGGATGGCCGAGCAGGGGCACCCGGTCGATGCTCCAGCCGCCGACCGGGCCGGTGCCGAGGTGGTACTCGCCCCGGAACCTCGGGTGCGTCGTAACCGTCGTCGGTCGAGCGAGGAGCGTCCGCACCGGTCGAGCGGCAACCACACGCCGGACGTCACGGGTGGCGGCCCACCGACACCGGTCCGTGCCGGGAGAGAACCGCGGGCGCGGCAGGATGGAGGTGGGAGTGCCGGAGTGCGTGTCGGCACCGGTGCCGCCGTGGCCGTGGTGGCCCTGGTGGCCTTCAAACTCGGCACACTGACCTCGTTGGTGCTGTGCCTGCTGGTGGTGACCTTCGCCGCCGGCGAGGCTTTCGCCGTCCTCCGACGTTCGGGCTGGCGCCCGGCGACGCTGCTGGGTCTGGTCGGGACGATCTCCCTCATGGTCGGCGGCTACGACAAGGGGATCGCCGCCGTCCCGTTGGTCCTGGTCCTCATCACGGCGTTCACCCTGCTCTGGTACCTGTTCGGCGTGGAACGGGGCTCGGCGGTGGCCGGGAGCGCCTCCACACTCCTGGTCGTGGGATGGGTCGCGTTGCTCGGCGCCTTCGCCGGACTGCTCCTCGACCCGACGACGTTCCCCCACCGCCACGGCATCGCCTTCCTGCTCGGAGCCATCATCGCCACGGTGGCCAACGACGTCGGGGCCCTCGTCGTGGGCCGGTGGATCGGCAGCAGGCAGCTGGCACCCAACGTGAGCCCGAACAAGACGTGGGAGGGCCTGGCCGGAGGGGCGCTGGCCTCGATCCTCGTGTCGACGGTCGTGGTCGGAGCCATCCATCCGTGGTCGCCGTCGAACGCAGCGCTGCTCGGCGTGGTCGTTGCCGTGGTCGCACCCCTGGGAGACCTGTGCGAGTCACTGCTCAAGCGCGACCTCCGCCTGAAGGACATGGGGTCGGTCCTCCCCGGCCACGGCGGGGTCCTCGACCGCGTCGACGCCCTCATCTTCGTGCTGCCCGCCACCTACTACCTGGTACGCGCGCTCAACCTCGGGTGAACTTCGGGCAGGCTGGGGGGATGACAGTTCTGACCGGCGGTCCCTGGTGACGCTCGACGCGGGCACC
>JAKAZC010000329.1 GCA_021826655.1 Actinomycetes bacterium
TCGCGGCCACTGTGGTGGCGCCGGCCGGGGCCGGGCCGGAGGAGAAGGCGACGAGACCGAAGATGGCGACGGCGCCGACCAGTGCGGCGGGCGCGGCCCACCGGGCCGTCACCGGGCGGCGGGAGGACTCGGTCGTCACTTGAGGAGGAAGAGGCAGCTGTAGAGGCCGACCCACACCACGTCGACGAAGTGCCAGTAGTAGCTCACGCCCTGGAACACCGACGTCTCGCCGGGGTCGCCGGCCGGTCCGCGGAGTCGGGCGAGGAGGAAGATCATGGCCGCCAGGCCCAGGAACACGTGGAGGCCGTGGAGCCCGGACATGATGTAGAAGAGCGACCCGTAGGCCGTGTGGGTCGGGTCGGTGGCCGGGTTGTGCGACAGGGAGATCCACTCGAAGAACTGGTTGGCCACGAAGGCCGTGCCGAGCACCAGGGTGATCCAGACCCAGAGCTTGGCGCTCCTGCGGTCCTGGCGCTCCTGGTCGAAGACCGCCTTCTGCATGGTGAAGCTGGACGCCACCAGGATGACCGTGAAGATCCCGGCCCGCACCGTGTCGAGGTGGGCGCCGGGGGGCGGCCACACCGTGGCGTGGGCCCGGATGGTGAAGAACGCGGCGAACAGCGAACTGAAGAACATCACCTCGGATCCGAGCCAGATGATGACGCCCACCGAGAGCATCGGCGGCCTGTCGGGGCGGTGGCGCGCGGGTCGGGTGATGGCCGGATCGGCGGCGAGAGCCTGAGTCACGGCCATAGTTTTAGTCGACGGAGCGGGCCGGGGGCCAAATCGGCCCGGGTGCCCCCGGGGCCGCCGGTCCGGGCCCCCGCGCACCGCTCCCGCGACCGGACAGGACGCGCCCGTCGGGGTCGCGGGGACCGGGGTGCGGAGCTCAGCCGCCGCCGGACAGGGCGGCCGGAGGTGCCGCCAGGGACACCACCGTCAGCCGCTGGGTGGGCCGGGTCAGCGCCACGTAGAGGGTGCGCAGGCCGCGGGCCGTCTCGCCGGCGATGATCGAGGGTTCGACCACCACCACCGAGTCGAACTCGAGCCCGTTGGCCGAGTCGGCGCCGAGGAGCACCAGCGGCTCGGACAGCCCGCCCCGGCGCATGTCCCGCGGGTCGACCACGTCCTGGCCGGCCCGGTGCAGCGAGTCGGCCAGGACGGCGCGCAGCGACTCGGGGGCGATGACCGCCACCCGGCCGGGACGCACGCCCGCCACCTCCTCGACGGCGGCCTCGGCCACGGCGCGTGCCAGGTCGTCGGTGGTGGCCGGACCGTCGGCCCGGGTGACCCGGATCATGCGCGGCTCCACGCCCGTCCGACGGACCGGCGTCGGGGGGGACAGCTCGGGGGCGGCCACGGCCAGGACCCTGGTGGCCACCGCCAGGACCTCGGCCGGGGTCCGGTAGCTGACGGTGAGCTCGACCGTGCGGGCCGGTCGGCGGTTCGGCAGGTGCTCGACGATGTCGGCCCACGAGGACGGCGCCCACGGGGCCGTGGCCTGGGCGATGTCGCCCACCGCCGTCATCGAGCCGGCCAGCGAGCGGCGGGTCAGCATGCGCAGCTGCATGGGCGACAGGTCCTGGACCTCGTCGACCACGATGTGGCCGTACTTGCGCACGGCGTCGTCGGCGCCACCGGTGCGCGGCCCGAGCAGGTGCCGGGCCTCGTCCACCAGTGCGGCGTCCGCCGGGGTCCACGCCACCGCGTCGAACGAGTCCGAGCGGTCCCGCCGCAGCAGCGACTGCTCCTCGGCGGCCAGGACGCCCCGGCCGGCGACGGCGATCAGCGGCGGGGCGCCGTAGAGGTCGTGGAGGAGCTCGTGCGGCGACAGCCGGGGCCACATCCGGTCGAGCGCCCGGGCGAGCGACGGCACCCGCCGCACCTTGCGCGAGAAGTCCTCGAAGTCGAATTCGTCGTCCTCCAGTCCGGCCGGGTCCTCGTACCCGGGGAACGCGGTGACCGACGGGGTGCCCACCCCCAGGCGCTGCTGGGTCTGGCGGGCCCGGTCGGCGAGCACCTGGGCCACCGACTGCTCGACCAGGCGGCGACGGGCGTTGTGGGTCCCCGGACGGCGGCGGGCCCCCTCGACGATCCGGCGGGACTCGTCGGCGGTCAGGCGGAGCACCAGCGCGCCGTAGGGGACCTCGATGTCGTCGTGCAGGGGCCGCTGCCGGGTCCGGACCGCCCGGGCCATGACCGTGGCCATCCGGACGTCTCCCTTCAGGCGGGCCACATCGGCCGGGCCGTTCTCCCGCACCTTGATCTCGGGCACCAGTCCGGACACGGTCGAGAGGGTGACCCCGGTCTCGCCCAGCGAGGGCAGCACCTGCTCGATGTACCGCAGGAACAGGGGGTTCGGCCCGACCACCAGCACGCCCTGGCGCTCGAGGGGGAACCGGTGGGTGTAGAGGAGGTAGGCGGCCCGGTGCAGGGCGACCGCCGTCTTGCCGGTGCCCGGGCCGCCCTGCACCACCAGCACCCCGCTCAGTGGCGCCCGGATGATCTCGTCCTGCTCGGCCTGGATGGTCGAGACGATGTCGGTCATCCGTCCCGACCGGGCCCGGTCGAGCGCGGCCAACAGGGCGGCCGGCCCGCCGATCGGCAGATCGCCGACGATCAGCTCGCCCGCCCCGTCCGGACCGGGACCGGACCCGTCCCCGTCGGCGTCCCCGTCCGTCACGGTGTCGACGACGTCGCCCGGTGCGCTGAAACGCTCGTCCTCGACGCTGATGACCGTGCGGCCCTGGAGGGCCAGGTGGCGGCGCAGCACCAGTCCGAGGGGTTCGCGACCGGTCGCCCGGTAGAAGGGCTCGGCGACGGGGGCCCGCCAGTCGACGACCAGCGGCTCGTGGTCGGGGCCGTGGATGGCCAGGCGGCCGATGTGGAACGTCTCGCGGGACGGATCCCCGTCGGCGGCCTCCTCGCCGGTGATCCGGTCGATCCGGCCGAAGGTCAGGGCCTGGTCGCCGATGTCGAGCTGTTCGAGCCGGGCGAGGCTGGTGCGCACGATGACGTCCCGTTCGGTCCGCGACTGGAACGTGCCGCCGCGGCCCAGGTCGAGCACGCCGTCGAGCATCGAATTGGCGTCCGTGCGCATGGCGTCGAGGCGCGCATAGGCGAGGTCGACGAAGTCCTGCTCGGATTCCAGCTCCGTCTCCACGCCCCCACCTCCTGTCTGCCCGCTGCCCGGCGCGCACCCGACCGGAGGGGTCCCGGGTCCGG